>ONXW01000337.1 GCA_900321915.1 uncultured Eubacteriales bacterium | reverse complement strand
GCGGAGGCGTCATGGTACCTGACGGTAAATGAATACGTCCCCGCTTTTTCTGCAGTCACTTCGGCAATCACGGCGGGAAGGCGTTCCTGCCTGAGGAGTTCGGCTTTCTTTTTTTCCAGGGCATCCATCTCCTTCTGCAGCCCTGCGATCTCCTCCCGCAGCTCCCCGATCCTCACCGGGAGCTTCTCAATATACTCCTGCACATCCGCCGCATTGGACGAGATCCGGCCGGTAAAGTCGCCGTTTGTCTTCCAGAGCGCTATCTGCAGTTCTTTCACTTCTTTTTTCTCCTGCAGCCTTCTGAGCTCTTCCGACAATTCCTGCGCGCCGGAGGATTCCGCGTCCCCCGCGCCGGGTCCCAGGAACCTGAAATCAGAGCACAGGATCCCCGCCTCGCCGAAGATCCTGACGGTATTACCGTCCGCGGATTCAGGAATCCCGCAGAAACGCAGGATCTGCCTGCCCTCATGGAGCTCCGCATGTCCGGTTCTTATGATGTCCGCGCCGCGGCGGAACAGATTTACGGATGTAATTGCTGATGATACATTTACCATTCTGATTCTCCCTTCTGCAGAAAACAATCCTGTCCGTATATCAGCATTTAATCTGCCTGCTTCTGCTTTTTAAACTGTTTTCCCGTGGACGCGCCTCCGTCTATCAGCACGTCAATGCCGCAAAGGTAACCGTTCCTCTCATCGGCGATGGAGGCGATGGCAAATCCGAGTTCCTCCGGTTTTCCCATCCTGCGGGCGCAGCTCGCGTCAATCATATCCTGCGCATGCTTTGCCTCAAGCGCGCCCATATCCGTCTCTATGAGCCCGGGGCTTACGGACACCACACGGATTCCTTTTGCGGCATATTCATGGGCGCATTTCTGCGCGTACCACACGACAAAGTTTTTGCTCAGCGTGTAGGCGAGCCCGGATTTATTATAATCATCCGGCGCGAGATTTCCCTCTTTGACCATATATTTTACAAAATCGTCTTCCCTGTATTCCGCCATCTCGTAAATCTGGTGTTTTACGAGCATGGCGGGAGCCTGGTAGGCGGAGCTTGAAGCGATATCGACGATCACGCCTCCGTCATTCATATACTTGAAAAACTCCATATTCACGTTTTTCGTTCCGACGGCATTGACCCGGATGATCTGCTCCGGATCAGCCATGGCAGGCGAGAGCCCCGCGGAGTGAATGACCGTCCTGATGGTTCCGAGATCGGCCGCAAACAGACAGAGTTCATGGACATCCCGCCTGCTGGACACGTCGCAGGCAAATGGGTGGACTTCATGCCCCTCCGCCTCCAGGGCCGCTTTCGCATTTTCCAGCTTAGCCACTGTCCTTCCGGTCAGAACCAGAATTACATCTTTATCGATGAACCTGGCCGCGGCAAGACCCATCCCGCTTCCGCCGCCGGTAATAACACATACGTTTGCCATCTCTTTTCCTCCTGTTTTTCCCGTACTGCAGAGACTGTTCCAACCATACCGTCCCTGCTGCCGGAATTACTCTTCTTCCTGTTTTTTGATAATCCCTTCCGCGAGAAGCCACTGGATCTGGTCATGGATGGTCTCTTCATAGGTCCGGGTCTTGTATCCCAGTTCCTCCTTTGCCTTGCCTGAATCAAAGACATTGTTTCTCGCCAGGTTATAGACGCTGAATGTTGTCATGACAGGCTTTTCGCCTGATTTTTTCGCGCCTGCCTCCATCATCCGCGCCATCATGTCCGCCGCGAAGATCGGAAGGAAAACGTTTACTTTCTTTCCGCCGCTCTCTTCCGTTACCATACGGCAGAAATCCCTGAAGGTGACCGGCTCATTTGCCAGTATATAGCATTCACCGCTGCGGCCTTTTTCGGCTGCGGCGATCACCCCGTCGGCGAGGTCCCTCACGTCACAAAGGTTGAAATTGCCGTCGATGCCCGCCGGAAGCTCTCCGTTGATAATACTGACCAGGCTCTGCGTGATCTCCCCGGCCGCGTAGTCTCCGGGCCCCATGATGCCGCTCGGATGGACGATGCAGGCATTTAATCCCCTGTGGTGACAGGCGTCCAGCACTTCCTGGGAGGCCAGGGCCTTGCTCATCGAATAGCAGCCCCGGACCTTCGTCTCGTCAAAATAGTCAACCTCCCTGATGGCAGTGCCCGCGGGCAGTTCCGGAATGGCGCCCGTGCTGGAGCAGTAAACCAGCTTTCTGATTCCCGGCATGTCAAGACAAAGCCCGATGATGTTCTTCGTTCCACCCACATTCACATCCATCACCTTCTGATTGTAGCCAGGGTCTGTGGTGACGATGCTGCCGATATGCAGTACGATTCCTTCCATGCCTTCCGGAATCTCAAAGAATGGCCTCATGCTCTCCGTATCCGTAAAACTCCCCTCGTACTTCTGAACCTCCTCCGGCAGATACTTTGCCGCAGGGTCACCCGGCAGGACAAAGGCTCTTACCCTGCATCCCCGTTCCGCCAGCCGGCGGCAGACACAGCTGCCGAGAAACCCGGCCGCACCGGTAACCAGATAGATTGTATTCTCATTCATAAGTACGAATCCTCCTTCATC
>ONXW01000223.1 GCA_900321915.1 uncultured Eubacteriales bacterium | reverse complement strand
GAAGAACCCGACAGAAAGGCATTCATATGATGAAGATAAATGTTCTGGTATTATTCGGCGGACAGTCCTCGGAGCATGAGGTGTCCTGCAGGTCCGCGGTGAACGTCATCCGCAGCATTGACACGGAAAAGTACAGCCCGGTGCTGGTGGGAATCACCAGGGACGGGAGATGGCTCCTGACGGAGAGCACGGAGGATATCGTCACCGGCGTATGGGCTGACGGAAAACTCCGGGCAGTGCTGTCCCCGGACGCGGACGAGAAGGCGCTGCTCATCCTGGACGGCGACCGCGCGCAGAAGATCCGGGTGGACGTCGTTTTCCCGGTACTGCACGGCCTCTGGGGCGAGGACGGGACGGTCCAGGGAATCTTTGAGCTGGCGAGGATTCCCTACGTGGGCTGCGGCGTGCTGGCTTCCGCGGTTTCCATGGATAAGCTGTACACAAAGACGGTGGTCAATGCCCGCGGCATCCGCCAGGCGGATTTTGAGGGCGTCCTGCGGGAAGAGCTCGAGGACATGCGGCGCGTGACAGACCGCGTCGAGGCCCGTTTTTCCTATCCGGTCTTTATCAAGCCCTGCAATGCAGGATCCTCCTGCGGCGTGAGCCGCGCGGACAACCGTGAGATGCTGGAGGAAGGCCTCCGCATCGCCGCGGAGCATGACCGGAAGATCCTTGTGGAGGAGATGATCCGGGGCAGGGAGATCGAGTGCGCCGTCTTCGGCGGCGGGGATGAGCCGGTGCAGGCTTTCGGCGTCGGCGAGATCCTGGCTGCGGCGGAATTCTATGATTATGACGCGAAGTACAACAACCCGGATTCCCAGACCGTGGTGGAACCCTCCCTTCCGGAGGGCATCCGCGAGAAAGTAATGCGGAGTGCGGAGGAAGTGTTCCGTGCGGTGGACGGGTACGGCCTTTCCCGCGTGGACTTTTTCGTGACGGAAGACGGCAGCGTGATCTTCAATGAGATCAATACGATGCCCGGTTTTACCGGCATCAGCATGTATCCCATGATTATGGACGCGGCCGGAGTGAGCAGGAAAGAACTGGTGACAAGACTTATCGAGCATGGCCTGAAGAGATACGGGCGCTGAAACTGTCCGGATGAGGTGAAGCAGATGACGAGAGACGTGCTCGTGAGCGTCAGCGGAATCCATACGGTGGACGGGGAATCCGGAGATGTTTCCGTAGTTACCTCCGGCGTATATTATAAGAAGAACGGGAAGCACTACATCATATATGATGAGTACCAGGAGGACGCTGAGCGGCCTCTCAGGTGCACCATCAAGCTGTCAGACCGCAAGGCGGAGATCCTCCGGGGCGGGGATGTGCGGGCGCACATGGAGTTTGAGCCCGGCAAGACAACGGTCAACTGCTACAGCACACCTTTCGGGGAGATTATCCTGACCATATCCACCTTTGACATGCAGATCCTGGAAGAGGAGGATCTTCTCCGCGCGGAGATTCTGTACAGCCTGGAGATGAATTCCGTAAAGACATCGGATTCCCGGGTCGTGATAGAGGCCCGCTCCAAAAAGGGAAGAGAAGGACAGGACAGTTAAAGAAAAACAGAAAAAGGACGTGCAGGAAACGTAGATTCGTTTTCTGCACGTCCTTTTTATCCGTTTCAGCTGAATTGCAGGTTTTACTTTTTAGAGGAACTGTTTGCCTTGAGGCGTCCCTGGGCGGAATCGAACATCCTTGCGAAAAAGCCCTGTTTCTTCTTGGGAATGGGCGGGATGCCGCCGCGCACACTTTTGACCTCTGTGATGTAGAGGCCGCTGACCACAACCCTCGCTTCCGTCTTGAGGGGAAGCTGCTGGAATGCGGTGTCCTGTGCGATGAGGGTCATCACCCTGGAGCCGACTTTAGCCTTGACGATAGGAAGCTTGGAACGTTTTGCGTACCAGGGGGTCTGCTCGATGACCTGCTTCGGAAGGCCGGAGTCCTTCAGCCGCAGCATCTTCTTGTCAATCACCAGGATGGACACGGTCTGTTTTGCTGCTTCCAGAAGTTCCTGCTGTTCCGCCTGGCGTTTCTGCATCCGGTTCCCGAGAAAATAGAGAACTGCCAGAAGAACGACCAGCACTGCCAGAATCACCAGCAGTACGGTAGTCAGAGTGTTCATATAGATACCTCCAGTGCTGTTGATAAAAGTGGTCCCGATTCCGGCAGAATCTCCGAATGGTGACCATACGGAAAAATATTATATCATCTGTCCTGCAAAATGGCAAGTAAAAACAGGAAAAGAGAGGTGATTTTTGGCAGTTTTTCATGATGAAATGCGTTGACTTATTGACAGGCGCATGATATTATGAAATTTGCACTATTATGGAAACGTGGGCTCTTATGCCGCCTTGCCGGAAAGCAAAGGGAGGCAGAACAGGCACGCCCGTGAAAACGCAGATGAAAGATAACAGGGGTGAAACGTCGAATGGAAAAATGCAGAATGCATCCGGTCAAATCCGGCAACGGTCAGAGAATGACTTTTGCCAGACATCAGGAAGTACTTGAGATCCCGAACCTGATCGATATCCAGAAGAACTCTTATCAGTGGTTCCTTGACGAGGGACTGCGCGAGGCCTTTGATGATATTTCTCCGATCACGGATTTTGCCGGGCACCTCAGTCTCGAATTCGGCAAATTCAAGATTTGCAAGGATGAGACGAAATATACCATAGAGGAGTGTAAGGAGCGCGACGCGACTTACGCTGCTCCGCTGAAAGTTACCGTGAAGCTTCATAATAAAGATACGGATGAGATCAATGAGCACGAGATCTTTATGGGTGAGCTTCCCCTTATGACAGACACGGGCTCCTTCGTCATCAACGGCGCAGAGCGCGTTATTGTCAGCCAGTTAGTCCGTTCCCCTGGTATTTATTACGATGTTACGCACGACAAGGTCGGTACGGAGCTGTTCAGCTGCACGGTTATCCCGAACCGCGGCGCATGGCTTGAGTATGAGACCGATTCCAATGATGTATTCTATGTCCGCGTAGACCGGACAAGGAAAGTCCCGGTGACAGTTCTCGTCCGTGCCCTGGGCTACGGCACCAACGCCGAGATCGAAGAGCTCTTCGGCGAGGAGCTGAAGCTGGAGAAGAGCTTTGAGAAGGATCCGACCAACAACTATGAGGACGGCCTTCTGGAGCTCTATAAGAAGATCCGCCCGGGCGAGCCTCTTTCCGTGGACAGCGCGGAGAGCCTCTTAAACGGCATGTTCTTCGACCCGAAGCGCTACGACCTGGCAAAGGTGGGACGCTACAAATTTAATAAGAAGCTTCACTTCCGCAGCCGCCTGGCGGGTCATACCCTTGCGGAAGATGTGGTCAATACCGAGACCGGCGAGATCATCGCCGAGGCGGGAACAGTCCTGGACCGCGACAGTGCCGCTGTAATCCAGAATGCCGGCGTGCCCTACGTCATGATCCAGACAGAGCGCAAGAACTGCAAGGTCCTGTCCAACATGATGGTGGACGCTTCCCAGTGGCTCGGCATGGAGGAAGATGCCCTGAAGGAACTGGGCATCAATGAGCTGGTTTATTATCCTGTCCTGAAAGAGATACTGGAGCAGGGCCTGGAGGGCGATGAGCTGGCGGCGGAGATCAGGAACCGTATCCACGAGCTGATTCCGAAGCACATCACCAGGGAAGATATCATCGCTTCCATTAATTATAATATGCACCTGGAGTACGGCATCGGCAACAGCGATGACATTGACCACCTGGGCAACCGCCGCATCCGTTCGGTCGGCGAGCTGCTTCAGAACCAGTACCGCATCGGCCTGTCCCGTATGGAGCGCGTGGTCCGGGAGAGAATGACGACCCAGGATATCGACGCTATCACCGCGCAGGGCCTGATCAATATCAAGCCGGTCACCGCGGCAGTGAAGGAGTTCTTCGGAAGCTCCCAGCTGTCCCAGTTCATGGACCAGAACAACCCGCTGTCCGAGCTGACCCACAAGAGAAGGCTTTCCGCCCTGGGTCCCGGCGGTCTTTCCAGGGACCGCGCCGGTTTCGAGGTCCGCGACGTCCACTATACCCATTACGGACGCATGTGCCCGATTGAGACGCCGGAAGGTCCGAACATCGGCCTGATCAACTCCCTGGCAACCTACGCCAAGGTCAATGAATACGGCTTTGTGGAAGCTCCCTACCGCCTGGTGGACAAGAGCGATCCGCAGAATCCCAGGGTTACGGAAGAAGTGGTATACCTGACGGCTGACGAGGAAGACGACTTTGTCGTCGCCCAGGCGAACGAGCCGCTGGATGAAGAAGGACATTTCCTCAACAGGAACGTTTCCGGACGTTTCCGCGATGAGACGTCCTCCTATCAGAAGACCCGCGTGGACCTGATGGACGTTTCCCCGAAGATGGTCTTCTCCGTGGCGACCTCCATGATTCCGTTCCTTCAGAACGATGACGCAAACCGCGCCCTGATGGGATCCAACATGCAGAGACAGGCAGTCCCGCTGCTGATGACGGAGCGCGCTGCTGTCAGCACCGGTATCGACGCCAAGGCGGCGGTGGACTCCGGCGTGTGCATGGTGGCGACGGCATCCGGTACCGTGGAGCTTTCTTCCTCCGACCGCATCAACATCCGCAGGGACGAGGACGGCGTGCTGGACGAGTACCACCTGACCAAGTTCATGCGCAGCAACCAGTCCAACTGCTATAACCAGAAGCCCATCGTCTACAAGGGTGACCATGTGGAAGCCGGCGACGTTATCGCCGACGGCCCGTCCACCTGCGGCGGCGAGATTGCCCTGGGCAAGAACCCGCTGATCGGGTTCATGACCTGGGAAGGCTACAACTATGAGGACGCCGTCCTTATCAGCGAGAGACTGGTCAAAGACGACGTATATACATCCGTCCATATCGAGGAATATGAAGCGGAATCCCGCGACACCAAGCTCGGACCGGAAGAGATTACCCGCGACGTGCCGGGCGTCGGAGACGATGCCCTGAAGGATCTGGATGAGGGCGGTATCGTCCGCATCGGTGCTGAAGTGCACGCAGGCGACATCCTGGTCGGTAAAGTCACGCCGAAGGGCGAAACCGAACTGACCGCCGAAGAACGCCTCCTGCGCGCCATTTTCGGTG
>ONXW01000028.1 GCA_900321915.1 uncultured Eubacteriales bacterium | reverse complement strand
TCTCTGACACTCCGGGACGAGATTATAAAGCGGGGACATGACTGCCTGTACTTCCCCACCTTTGCAGAAATCGAAAAATACCTCTTGGAAAATTGCATAGAGAATGACCTGTTGATAACCATGGGCGCCGGAGAAACGGATAAAATCGCGAAAAATCTGGTTTTCCCCCGCACATAAAGCCGAATTATCCACATTATCCACTCCTTTTGGCGTTCTGCGCGTGTGGATAACCGGAACCTGACAGATACAGAAAATATGGCCGTCCGGTCCCTGCTTTCACGGTATCCACATTTTTCACAGAGGATCCCGCCGCGGGCTTCCGGCCCGGAGGCCGCAGATTTATGGACAATTTGACTATACCGCTCCATTCCGGACCTGTGCTATACTGCGTTTACCGACACAGCTTTTTCATTCACGAAGACGGTTTCCGGCCGTCCTCTCGTTGTGCTCTGCCTTCATAAGCAGGGAGGTTGCAGATTGTTCACGATATACAGCGAAAGCGACCCGGGCACTACACCCGTGTCCAATCTCTTTATAGATGAATATATGCGGCATGCCAACGACGCGCAGATCAAGGTCTACCTGTACCTTCTGCGGATGATGCATGCGCACCGCCCCACCAGCATCTCCGATATGGCGGACCAGTTCAACCATACGGAGAAGGAAGTGCTGCGTTCCCTGCGTTTCTGGGAGGGACAGGGCCTTCTTGTGCTGCAGTATAACGCCGACAGGGATATTGTCGGCATCCATCTGAGCCGCCTGCAGGCTCCCGCTCCGCAGCGGGATAATGTCATCCGGATCGGTATGGGCGCCGCTCTTCCCGAAGCAGCGGTTCCTGAGCGCGTGGAACGGGCAGCCGTCTCACCCTCTGCGGAACCCCTTGCGCAGACGGAGGTTGTTCCCACCAGGGAAGATGATCTCTCCCGCAGCAAACCTGCCGGAGAGCCGGAAGCCTCCGCTCCTGCCCCGGTGTCCTCCAGAACCATGCCCGCTTCAGCGTCGGCACTGGAAGCCTTCCGCAGCAACCAGAAACGGGCGCAGCTCCTCTTTGTGATCGAGCAGTATATCGGAAAGCCGCTCTCTCCTTCCGAGATCCAGACGGTTTATTATATTTCCGAGGAACTGCATTTTTCGGATTCCCTGATCGACTATCTGCTGCAGTACTGTATCGACCGCGGCAAGAAGGATTTCCGCTATATTGAGAAGGTTGCCGTCAACTGGGCGGAGAACGGAATCACAACGCCCCGCCAGGCCGAGCTCGCCGTCTCTCCTCTGCACAGTTCCGGCAGAAATCTGTCGGGCACCAAGGCATCCGCCAATAAATTCAACCAGTTCCCCCAGAACCGGTATGATTTTGACCAGTTGGAGCAGCAGATCCTGGGCGGCTGACCGCCCTCCTTCTGCCAAACAGTTGTGAGGACGTTTTTCTCACACAGGAGTTTTTGTGTCACTATCCAAGGAACAATATGATGGAATCATGCTGCAGTACGCACAGATCAGGGCCGGACACAGGCGCGCGCTCCAGGAGCGTCACCGTCGGGTCCTCGCTTCGATTCCACAGATGCGTGAACTGGAAGAGCAGGTTCCCCGCACGGCGGTAGAGTCGCTCCGCGCGAGGCTGGAAGGAAGCGGCACCGCTGCAGGCGATCCCCGGGCGGCCCTCACCAGCATTGCCGCAAAGCGCCGTGCCCTCCTCGTCCGGAACGGTTTCCCGGAGAATTATCTCGATCCGGAGTACGACTGCCCGGACTGCCGCGACACAGGCCTGATCGGAACGCAGAAATGTCACTGCTTCCGCAGGAAAGAGACGGAACTCCTTTATGACCAGTCCCATCTCGGCACCCTGGTTTCAGAGGCCGGGTTTGACAAGCTCTCCGAGGAATACTACAGCGGACAGGACCTGACGCGCTTTCGCGACGCGCGCGACGCGAGCCTTTCGTTTGTCTCCTCCTTTCCCGGGACGTACTCGAACCTGTACTTCTACGGAACGGTTGGCACCGGCAAATCCTTTCTCTCCGCCTGCATCGCGGGCGCCATTTTGGAAAAGGGACACCCCGTGCTCTACTACAGTGCTGCCGCCCTCTT
>ONXW01000218.1 GCA_900321915.1 uncultured Eubacteriales bacterium | reverse complement strand
GGTCCGGCATAGGCCGTGCCCGTTATGCTGAGGAGTACGGCAGACAGCAGCGCCGCCGCGAGAGCGGTCATTTTCCGTTTTCTCTTCATGCCCTTCCATCCTTCCCTTTTCTGTCTGAGATCAGCCGTCAGTTAGCGTAAATGATGCCGTCAAACAGGTCGTCTGTCAGTTCATCCCCTATATACTGCTGGTATTCTTCCTCGCCGGATGTCACGGTAAACCTGCAGCGTTTTCCTTCCGGGGTCTTCATATCCACCAGAGATTCATTGTCTGTCCACAGGAGGGTCAGCTTTGTCCCCTTCGGGATATCCACTGTCCCGATGACGTCCCCGGCATCGTTCACCTCGTCGGCCGTCATCTTCTTCTTTGCCGTCATCACCCGGACCGAGGTGTAGGCGTATCCGTATTCCAGAGCCCCCGGAAGTCCCGCGTCCCCGAGACGCCAGGTCCGCATCAGGCTGCCGGATCCCAGAAGGAGGGTCGGGTGCCTGAGCACCAGGTTCGACGGGTCGGTAAACATATACGCTCTCCGGTCCTTCCCGGCGATATCATCGTAATCCTCGTAATCATCGATATTTACCGCATAGCTGGTAAATTCCGCGTCCCCGTCAAACTCTCCCATGTATTCCGGGGTCTGGTTCAGGCGGTAGACCAGGTTCCAGCCGTAGTCGTCCTCCATCTGCTCCAGGCAGAGGAAATCCTTTCCCTCCCCCAGGTGGGCCACGGTGCCGAAGGCATAGTAGCACTCATACTCGAAGGGGAATTCCCAGCTCTCCTGCCCCCGCATCAGGGTCAGGCCCTTGTAGCTGCCGTATTCGTTCTCGTCCAGGATGCCGACCATCTCCTCCAGGGTGCCGTCCCCGTCGGCGTCAATCCAGATGTCGCCGGCTGTGCCGTCCGACAGGATAAAGTCGCAGGCGTACTGCTCCGGCACATCCGTGCAGAAGTCGGAAAACAGCTCCGGGTAATCCCTGTAGGGTACAAATATCTCCATCGCGCCGCCGGGACGGCTGAAGTACGCGAAGTTGACGGTGGTATTGAACAGGAAGCTCATCCCCTGGTAGCCCGCGGCCCAGGAGAACTCCTTCGTGCTCACTGAGTCTTCCGCAGCGAAGAGCTCCCGCACCAGGGCTTCCGGCGTCTTCGGGAAGTCTTCCCTCGGAACCAGCTCTTTGACCTTCTCCACCACGACGTCGCACAGGGCGTCCCTGTCGGCCACCACATCCGAAAGGGTGAGCATCTCACCGGTCTGCGGGTCGAAGTTCACGCCCAGAAGGGTGGTGTCCCCGTTTCCGAGGCCGTACTCCACATCCCAGCGGATAAAGCTCAGGATGTGCTCGTCGGCGCGCATCAGCTGCGCGTTGTGGGCGGTATGGTAGAACCCGTCCGCGTCGATATCCCCGGATGCGCCCAGCTCCGCGACATTTCTCTTAAAGTTGTCAAGATAGATCTGCGCCTGCAGATTCACGTCGTCATTGTATTTTTCCAGCGCGCTCCTGAGGGCCGGGTGGGAGTCATCCGCGGAAATGCGGTCATAATTGCCGTAACAGATGAACGCGGTATCCTCCGTGTCGATATACCGGGTCTCCCGCCCCAGGGAAAGTACGCGGTTTACGCCGTCCCATGCGGGCTCCTCCGCGCTCTGGCCTTTTGCTCCCGCCATGGATGCCCCCGCCGGGGCCTCCGCGTCCGCTGTGGCCTCTCCCGCCGCATCGGCCTTCTCCGCGCCTTTTTCCTCCTGAGCCGCGGCTTCCGGGTTCTCAGCCTGCGCGCTCTCCTTTGCCGGAGCGCTCTCCGGCGCACCCTGTCCGCAGGCAGACATGGCAAGGCAGGCTGCCAGTACAGCTGCTGCAATTCTCAATGTTTTTCTCATATATTGTCCTCCTGCCGGCAAATGGGCAGATTTTACCCATGCCGCCAGTATTATTCTAACATAAAGAAGACCGGGAAGGTCTTACGCTTCCCGGTCCAATTTTATTACGAATTCTGTTAATTCCGTCCCTGTCCCGGCGGCATTTCAGGATATTTTTCACCGCATTCCCTCTTTCATGGAGCGCACATACGCCCCGACGGGGCCTGCCGCGTCCCTCCCGTACTGGGCCAGAAGCTTTATAATGGCGGACCCGACGATGGCGCCGTCGGAAATATCAGCCATCTTCTTCGCCTGCTCCGGCGTGGAGATGCCGAAGCCCACGGCGCAGGGGATATCAGTGTTTTTCCGGACCACATCCATAATAGAGGACAGGTCGGTGCGGATCTCGCTGCGGACGCCGGTCACCCCGAGGCTTGACACGATGTACAGAAATCCCTCCGCCTCCTTCGCGATCATCGCGATTCGGTTTTCGGAGGTGGGGGCTATCATGGAAATCAGGTCCACCCCGTATTTCCGGCACACCGGCAGGAATTCCCCCTTCTCCTCGTAGGGCAGGTCGGGCAGGATGATCCCGTCCACCGTCAGGTCCCTGCAGGCCGCCATGAATTTTTCCGCCCCGTAGGAATAGACCACATTGGCGTAGGTCATGAAGACCAGGGGGACATGCACGTCCTGCCGGAGCTTCCTCACAAAATCAAAAATTTTATCCGTAGTCACGCCGCCCTGCAGCGCCCGCAGGTTTGCTGCCTGGATAACAGGCCCTTCCGCGGTGGGATCGGAAAAGGGGATGCCCAGCTCAATGAGGTCGGCGCCATTTTCCACTGCTGCCCTCACCACGGCCCCGGTGGTTTCCAGATCCGGGTCCCCGCAGGTGATAAACGGGATGAATGCTTTTCCCTTCCTGAATGCCCGGCAGATATTACTCATGGATATCCTCCCCTCTGTAGCGCGCTATGGCAGCGCAGTCCTTATCCCCCCTGCCGGAAATGGTGATGACCAGGATCCGGTCTTTCTCCATCGACGGGGCGATCTTCATGGCGTGGGCGACGGCGTGAGCCGACTCAATGGCCGGGATGATGCCTTCCGTCCGCGCCAGGTACTCAAAGGCGTCCACCGCCTCCGCGTCTGTCACCGGCACGTATTCCGCCCTGCCGGTGTCGTGGAGGTACGCGTGCTCCGGCCCGATGCCCGGGTAATCCAGGCCGGCGGAAATCGAGTAGACCGGGGCGATCTGCCCGTACGCATCCTGGCAGAAATAGGACTTCATCCCGTGGAAAATGCCCGGTCTCCCGGTGGCGATGGTGGCGGCAGTCTCCGCCGTATCAATGCCCCGCCCCGCTGCCTCGCAGCCGATAAGCCTGACCCCCGGCTCATCAATAAAGTGGTAAAAGCTCCCGATGGCATTGGAACCGCCGCCGACGCAGGCGAGGACCGCGTCCGGAAGGCGTCCCTCCTTCTGCATCAGCTGTTCCTTAATCTCCCGGGAAATCACGGCCTGGAAGTCCCGCACGATGGTGGGAAATGGATGCGGCCCCATCACCGATCCCAGGCAGTAGTGGGTGTCGCTGATCCGGGATGTCCACTCCCGCATGGCTTCGGAGACAGCGTCCTTCAGCGTCGCCGTCCCGGTCTTTACCGGGATGACTTCGGCGCCCAGAAGGCGCATGCGGTAGACATTGAGGGCCTGGCGGACCGTGTCCTCTTCGCCCATGAATACCACGCATTCCATCCCCATGAGCGCCGCCGCGGTGGCTGTGGCCACGCCGTGCTGGCCCGCCCCCGTCTCGGCGATAAGACGGGTTTTGCCCATCTTCTTTGCCAGGAGGGCCTGCCCGAGGACATTGTTGATCTTGTGAGCCCCGGTGTGGTTCAGGTCTTCCCGCTTGAGGTAAATCTTCGCCCCGCCCAGATCTTTTGTCATCTTTTCCGCGAAGTACAGCCGGGACGGGCGGCCCGCGTACTCATTGAAAAGCTCCGACAGCTCCCGGACAAAGCCCGGGTCCTCCCGGTACCGGTTGTAGGCTTCTTCCAGCTCAATCACCGCATTCATCAGCGTCTCCGGGATGTACTGCCCCCCGTGGTTTCCGAATCGTCCTCTGCTCATCTGTTTCCCGCCTTCCCGCTTCTTCCGCTGTTTTAAAGCCGCATCATTATTTTCGTCCGTGCCTGCCCCCGCGCCGCGCGCAGCCCTGACCGCAGCCAGTATTTTTTCCCGATCCTTTTTCTTTTCCGTCTCCACGCCGGAGGAGAGGTCCACCAGGGCCGGGGAGAGCTTTCGCACCGCTTCGGGGATATTTTCCGGCGTAAGCCCCCCCGCCAGGAAAAAGGGGCGTCCGAATGACCCGATCAGGGACCAGTCAAAGAGGCTGCCGCTCCCAAGGCCTCCGTCCAGAAGGATCCCGTCGGCAGGGCTCTCCCCCGCTTCCGCAAGGTCTCCCGGCGTTCTCACCCGGAACGCCTTCCAGACGGGAAGTCCCGTCTTTTTCCTCAGCGCTTCAATAAACAGGCTGTCCTCATTGCCGTGGAGCTGTATCACATCCAGCCCGATAATGTCCGCCGCCTCCGCGATCTCTTCCGCGGGGCGGTCGACAAAGACGCCCACGGCCCGGATCCCCGGGGCGAGCTTTTCCCGGAGAGCTTTCGCCTGCTGCACCGTGACATTCCTGTGGCTCTTTGGATACTGCAGGATAAACCCTGCATAGTCCGGCCGGGCTTCATTTACCCATTCGACATCGCAGGACCTGAAAAGGCCGCATATCTTAACCGCCGTCATACCGCCGCCTCCCGCATGGCCCGGATCATTTCCCCCCGGTTTTCGGCCCGCATCAGCACTTCTCCCATCAGGACGGCGTCCGCCCCGATTTTCCGGAGCGCTGCCACATCCGCCGGCCCCTTCACGCCGCTCTCCGCCACATAGAGGCGATCCGGCGGAATCAGCTCCCTGAGCCTTGCGGCATTGTCAAAATCCACCGTAAAATCCCTGAGATTCCGGTTGTTGACCCCTATCATGCGGGCCCCCGCGCGGATTGCGGATTCTGTCTCCACAGAATCGTGGGCCTCCGACAGGGCGGCGAGGCCGAGGTTTTCGCAGATTTCCAGGTATCCGGCCATGGTTTCCGTATCGAGAAGAGAACAGATGAGGAGCACACAGTCGGCCCCCAGTACCTTTGCCTGGTAAAGCTGGTATTCATCCACCACAAAATCCTTCCGGATCATCGGCAGAGCGGTCGCCTTCCGGATCTCCCGGAAAATGTCGTCGGACCCGAGGAACCATTTCGGCTCCGTGAGGCACGAGACGGCGTCCGCGCCGGCTTTCTCGTAGTCCCGGGCGATTTCCAGGTAATCAAATACGGGGTCGATAACCCCTTTGGACGGGGAGGCCTTCTTCACCTCGCAGATAAAGCTCATGCCGGGCTTTGATACCGCCTGAAGGAAGGGGTTCTTTTCCGGCGCGGGCAGCGCCTTGGCCATCGCCTTCATTTCCCCAAAGCTTATTTTCTCCCTGTCCCGCCGGACCCGTTTTGCGGCTTCCGCCGCCAGCTGTTCCAGTATGGTCATCTTTCCTCCCCGGCGTAAGCGCCGTCCTGCTGCCGTCTCACACTTCTGCCTTTACGGGCGGCTGCTGGCCTCTATGAACCGGCTGAGCTTTTCCGCCGCTTTCCCGGAATCAATGAGTTCCGCCGCCAGCCTGATGCCTTCCTGCATGCTCTCTGCCTTTCCGCCGATATAGAGGGCCGCGCCCGCGTTCATCAGCACCGCGTCCCGCCGGCTTCCCTTCTCCCCGGAAAGGATCCGCCGGGTAATGTCCGCGTTCTCCTCCGGGGTGCCGCCCACCAGCGCCTCTTTCTCGCAGCGGGTCAGGCCGAACTGTTCCGGCGTCACGGTGTAGGTTTTGTACCATCCGTCCTGAATCTCGCAGATCTTTGTGGGCGCGCTCACGGAAATCTCATCCAGCTTGTCCATCCCGTACACCACCATGCCGCGGCGTACGCCCAGATTCACCAGGACCTGCGCCAGCGGCTCCACCAGGTAATCGTCATACACGCCCAGAAGCTGCATGGAGGGAGATCCCGGGTTCGTGAGAGGCCCCAGGATGTTGAATACCGTGCGGAAGCCCAGCTCCCTGCGGATGGGGCCCACGTATTTCATGGATGCATGGTATTTCTGCGCGAAGAAGAAGCAGATTCCCACCTCGTCGAGGAGCTTCACGCACTTTTCGGGGCTCTGGTCGATATTGACGCCCAGGGCTTCCAGGCAGTCCGCTGTCCCGCACTTCGAGGAAGCGGCGCGGTTTCCGTGCTTTGCCACCCGCATCCCGCCGGCAGCGGCCACGAGCGCCGAGGTTGTGGAGATATTGAAGCTGTGGGCATTGTCGCCTCCGGTGCCGACGATCTCAAACAGGTCCCCTCCCGCGTCCACCCTGGTCGCGTGGTCGCGCATGGCAGCGGCGCAGCCGGCGATCTCGTCGGTTGTCTCCGCCCTCGCGCTCTTAGTGGAGAGGGCGGCCAGGAACGCCGCGTTCTGGGTTGCGGTCGTCTCGCCGCTCATGATCTCGTTCATGACAGTGTAGGCCTCTTCATAAGTGAGATCCCCTTTGTTTACGATTTTGACGATAGCTTCTTTGATCATGGTGCTTCCTCCTTTTTCCTTCGGGTTCTGCAGGGGGTGCACGACAGCCCTTAAACTAAAGAATTCGCCCCTGACAGAACGTCTGCTCTGTCAAGGACGAATTCGTTTATATACGACACGATCCGCGGTGCCACCTTGATTCACGGTATGACCCGTGCGCTTGGCAGGATACCTTCATATCCCCGGCAACTGACGTATGCCTGCACGTCGCAGAATACTCGGCGCTCCTGCGCCTTTGACTGCGCCCTCCG
>ONXW01000065.1 GCA_900321915.1 uncultured Eubacteriales bacterium | reverse complement strand
TTCTCTATCTCCACCTCAAAGCCGGAAAGCTCCAGATAATCCTTCTCCAGCTCCGCGATACTCACTTCATCTTCAATGATCAATATCCTGCTCATTCTTTTCCGCCTCCTGGTATTTCCGCAGTTCAAAATGCATGCCGGTTCCCACGTGTTCCGTGCTGGTCGCCCAGATACGGCCGCCGTGGTCTTCTATAATCTTTTTTACAATGGACAGGCCGATGCCGCTCCCCCCGCGGGCGGAATTCCTGGAAGCATCCGTCCGGTAGAACCGGTCAAATATCTTGGGCAGGTCCTCTTTCGCGATGCCGGTCCCGTTGTCCTCGATACTGGTCAGGATAAAATCGCCCTGGTCCCTGATATCGATGGTTATGCGCCCCGGCGTCTTGTCCAGATATTTCAGCGAATTCCCGATGATGTTGTTGATCACGCGCTTCAGCTGCTCCGGATCCGCGATGATGCAGACGCTGTCGGCCACATTGCTGGTATAGCTGAATTCAATGCCCCGGGTTTCCATGTCGAGGCCGACCTCCTCCACGCAGTCCCCGAAGTATTCATTGACATTAAGCTTCGCGAAATTGTAGGGGATCCTGTTGGTGTCAATCTTTGTATAGAATGTCAGCTCATCCAGCAGACGGTCCATATCCATGGTTTTATTGTAAATTGTGCGGATGTACTTGTCCAGTTTTTCCGGCGAGGACGCGACGCCGTCGCGGATTCCCTCCACGTAGCCCTTGATGGCCGTGAGGGGGGTCCGGAGGTCGTGGGAAATGTTGGAGAGCAGCATTTTGCTCTCCTTGTCGTAGGCCACCTTTTCCTCCGCCGACTCCTTGAGCCTGATGCGCATCTCCTCAAAATCCCGGCACAGGAGGCCGATCTCGGAATCGCTGTCCACCTCCAGGGTGAAATCCAGGTTGCCGTCCCTGATCTTCTTCATGGCCTCCTGGAGGCTTCTCAGGGGCCGGATGACGTCCTGGAAGAGCCACCCGGACAGGCTTACCCCGCCCAGGACGATAAGGATCAGCCCGAAAAACAGGATGCTGTCCCGCGGAAGCCTGTCCGGCACCCGCTCATCGAAAGCCATCAGGAGCAGCAGAAGAAACGGGATTAATGTCACACACAGCAGAACCAGCGTCTGACCTCTGTTCGCTTTCACTTACTTCACCCTCCTTTTCCGGGGCTGTAGCTTAATCGGGCAGGAAGGGCCAGGCCCCTCCTGCCCGATTGCTCTAATCCGGAGTTTTCCCTTATCCGAGGTATGTCCGGAGCTTCTCCACGCGGTCGGTTTTCTCCCACGGGAGTTCGATATCTGTGCGTCCGAAATGGCCGTAAGCCGCGGTCTGGCGGTAGATCGGCCGTCTCAGGTCAAGCATGCGGATGATGCCCGCCGGCCTGAGATCGAAATTCTCTTTGACAATCTCGATCAGCCTGCTGTTGGAAAGCTTTCCTGTGCCGAAGGTGTCCACCATGACCGAGGTCGGCCTCGCCACGCCGATGGCGTAGGAAAGCTGGATCTGGCAGCGTTCGGCAAGTCCCGCGGCGACAATGTTCTTGGCGACGTAGCGCGCCGCATAGCAGGCGGACCGGTCCACCTTGGTGCAGTCCTTTCCGGAGAATGCGCCGCCGCCGTGGCCGGAGGCGCCTCCGTAGGTATCTACGACAATCTTCCGGCCTGTCAGCCCGCTGTCGCCCATGGGGCCGCCGATGACAAACCGCCCGGTCGGATTGATAAAGAATTTGGTGTCTTCCGTCACAAGCTCCTGCGGCAGGACAACGTCAAATATATGCTTCTTCACATCCTCGCGGATCTGCTTCTGGGAGACCCTGGGGCTGTGCTGGGTGGACAGCACGACGGCGTCCAGCTTCACCGGCTTCCCGGTCTCGTCGTATTCTACGGTCACCTGGGTCTTGCCGTCGGGACGCAGATAGGGAAGGGTTCCGTCCTTGCGCACCTCCGCGAGCCGCCTTGAAAGGCGGTGGGCAAGGGCGATGGGGTAGGGCATCAGCTCCGGGGTCTCATTGACCGCATAGCCGAACATCATGCCCTGGTCGCCGGCGCCAATGGCGTCCAGCTCCGCGTCGCTCATCTGCTGCTCCCGGACCTCCAGCGCCCGGTCCACGCCCATGGCGATATCCGGGGACTGCTGGTGAAGCATGATCTGGACAGCGCAGGTATCCGCGTCAAACCCCAAATCCGAATTCGTGTATCCGATCTCGCGCACGGTGTCGCGCACAATCTTCTGGATGTCCACATTTGCCTTCGTCGTGACCTCTCCCATGATGGCCACAATTCCCGTTGTCGTAAAGCTCTCGCAGGCCACGCGGCTCATCGGGTCCTGCTCCAGCATCGCGTCAAGTATCGCGTCTGAAATCTGGTCGCACATCTTATCCGGATGTCCCTCGGTTACAGACTCTGAAGTAAACAGTCTTCTTTCCATGTCAAATCCTCTCCTGTCGTTGAAAAAAAAAGATCCGCGTAAAATGCGCGGATCTGATTTGTCGTGATCAAATCCACTTATTGCTCGGCAGGACGGATCCCGCCGCTCAGGCTGGCACCTTCCGTGACCCGGGGAATATCCCCCGGCCATGGGGTTGTCGTGACTTCATCGATCCTATGTATCTCCATCACTCTGAATAAGGGATATTATTTTTTTATTTGCCGGAAATTCTCCGGTTTTACTCAGCCGATGCGCAGACGGAACTTCTGTGCATCCCGCTCGGACTCCACCGCCTCGATACAGGCGCCGAGTCCCCTGAGCTTTTCTTCAAAGCTCTCATAGCCGCGGCGGATATAACCTATCTCATCCACGACCGTGTAGCCTTCCGCCGCCAGTCCTGCAAGCACCAGCGCCGCGCCGGCCCTCAGGTCCGGGGCCACAACCTCCGCCCCCATCAGCTTGTTTACGCCGACGATGATGGCGGTGTTGCCTTCCACACGGATATTGCTTCCCATCCGGGCGAGCTCGCCCACATACTTGAAGCGGTTCTCAAAAATACTCTCCGTGACGATGCTGGTTCCCTCCGCCAGGGACAGCGTAACCGTAATCTGCGGCTGCATATCCGTCGGGAAACCGGGATAGGGAAGGGTCTTGATGTTCATGTGATTCTGGCGGTACCGTCCCACAACGCGGATGGCCTCGTCAAATTCCGTCACCTCGCAGCCCAGCTCGATGAGCTTCGCCGTGATAGATTCCAGGTGCTTCGGAATGACGTTCTGGATAGTAATGTCACCGCGGGTTACGGCAGCGGCGCACATAAAGGTTCCCGCCTCTATCTGGTCCGGGATAATGGAATATTCCGTCCCGTGCAGCCGCTTCACACCGCGGATACGGATAACATCTGTTCCCGCGCCGCGGATGTTCGCTCCCATACTGTTGAGGAAGTTCGCCACATCGACGACATGCGGTTCCTTGGCGGGGTTCTCGATGATCGTCTCCCCCTCGGCCAGCGCGGCGGCCATCATGATATTGATGGTGGCGCCGACAGAAACCACATCCAGGTAAATATGGCTGCCAATCAGGTCTATCGCGTGGGCGTAAACCGTGCCGTTCTTCTCCACACTCACCTTCGCCCCCAGGGCCCGGAAGCCCTTCAGGTGAAGGTCAATAGGACGGCTTCCGATATTGCAGCCGCCCGGCAGCGGGACCTCCGCGCTCTTATAGCGTCCGAGCAGCGCCCCGAGAAAATAATAGGACGCCCGGATCTTCCTCATATATTCATCTTCCACCCGAACCTGGTGGACATCACCTGTATTGATCTTTACCGTATGGCGGTCAATCCGCTCCACACGGGCACCGATCTGTATCAGGGCTTCCAGCAGGACATTGATGTCCCGTACATCCGGCAGGTTCTCAATCAGGACATCCTCGTCCGTCATGATCGTCGCTGCGAGAATGCCCAGCGCCGCATTTTTCGCGCCGCCGATGTTCACCTCGCCTGCCAGAGGTATGCCGCCCTTTATGATAAACTGACTCATGCAAACACCTCAAAGCGTATATTCGGTCGTATTATATACCATAATTGCTTTTATTGCAAAGATTTTATGAAAAAACTGTGAACGCACCCTCTCCCCGCCGAAAAACCGCCTTCCCTTCCGCATCTAAATAAAAACAATAACTTCCTGCAAACACTTGTCGAGCATCGCGAGGCGTGTTTGCAGGAAGTTATTTTTTTGACCCTTCTTGTCGAGCATCGCGAGGCGTGTTTGCAGGGAGTTATTTTTTGCCCCTTACTGCCGCAGGAAGCACACGAAGTCGTTCCCCAGGGCACTGAAGAACGCGTTGGAATCATTGATCCCGAGAAGCTCTTCGAACATTTCCTCCGTGCCCGGGTTATGCACCACGCTCACGTTGGTGAACCGGTCATAGGCGGGAATCAGAAGATAATGCGTATCATCCGTGAAGGCGCATACGGGCATGCCTTCCGATATAAAGTAGAGCACCTGGCTCAGCGACAGGCCGCTGCAGTCGAGGAGAATGGTCCCGTCCTCGGCAGTCTGGCGGTTCTCCCGGTATTCCGACAGATACCGCTCCGCCGTGGCGTAAGCCGCTGCGGCGTCCCCCGTGAATGCTTCCTGGGCCCGGTCCACGCGGGACCAGATGACGTTGCCGTGCTCGTCCGTGACGACGCCCATGCCGTCCCAGGTTTTTCGCACAGCGGAAGCGAAATCCGTGTACCTTCCGTTGTAGTCCCCCCGCACATAGGAGATCCAGGTTTCCGACGCGGCACCGCCGCCGGAGGTCAGGACCACGGTGCTGCCTTCCCTGGCTTCCATGCGGCCGGGCACCCTCGACCGGCTCTGCCTCTCCGCCGTCCCGGTCTGGATAAAGTACACCCTTCCCATCACGCGGTCCGCCAGGTAGCCGATGCCGGCCAGGGAGCCGTTCTGCGTCTCTTCATTGCGGATCAGCGTATCCTCTTCCTCCGGCACAAACCCGTTTTCCGTCTTCCGCATCCGCTCCATATGGATGCGGCTGTCGGCGATGGTGACATCCATCAGGAAGATATCCGGCTTCTCATACCGCGTTTCCAGCTCCATGGCCTCATTAACGACTTCCACCGCGTAAAGCGGCATCCCCGTCACGCGCCCGTGGCGCTTCACCAGATCCTCGGGATGTCCCAGGCCGTACACCAGGTCAGAGCCCACGAAACCCACCAGCTTGACCGCGGAATTGCCCTCCGCCGTCACGCCGGTCTGCTCCCCGGACTCCAGGTCCAGGAGCCTGATGCCCTCCGAGTACCAGGGTTCGTCGCTGTCCATCCACGCGATGCGCGAACGGTCCCCGCTGGCCGCAAAGTTTTCGTCCGTCAGGCCGGAGGCCACCACCTCCGTGGAATTATCGGACAGGGAAACGGCGTAAACGGTATGGTCCATCAGGAAATAGAGCGTCTCTTCCCCCGCCAGGTAACAGAAGGTATCCATATCCTCCTGCAGCCTGCAGGCATCTTCGCCCGAGGGAATATACAGGAGCTCGGTGCGGACATTTTCCGTATTGTCGTACCGGTACAGGCAGACTCCCGTGGTGCCGGTATGGGCGCCGCGGCAGAGATAACCGCTGACCAGGAAATACATCTCCCCGGTCTCATCCACCGAGAGTATCCGGGCTTTCTCCTCCCCCGCAAGGACACCGGGATTCTCGTCGCTCACACGCGCGCTGTAAACCTCCGTGGTGATCCCGCTCTCCGTATCGTGAAGCCAGACCTCCCCGGCCGTCACGAACGCCTTCATTCTCCCGGACTCCTCCTCCACTGCCTGGAGGCCCTGTCCGTCCGTGATGCCCAGCATGATCCTCGTGTCCGTAAACATGGAGGGATCCCCGGAAAAGACCTGGTTCACGCGGCGCGTAAAATCCATCATAAAGATGCGCTCGGCGCCGCGCCGCATCGTGTAGCTCTCCTGCACGTCGAAAAACTGCTCCCCGGTTTCGGTCTCGCACCGGGTCGTATACCTGCGCACAATAACGCCGGTATCCCCCCGGAGCTCCCGGAGGTGCATGGAGGCCTCGCCCACCATCTGCATCCCGGTCCCGTGCCAGGTCAGCATATCAAAATTGTTTTTCAGCGTCACATAGCCCAGGGTAATGTTATCCTCATTGGCGTCCACCTCAAGATAGGTGGTGAGATCCCGCGCCTGCTGCTGGTTGAAGGATTTTCTGGAAAATTCCTCCGCCAGCGCCAGCATCTCCTCCGTATACGGCGAAGAGGGAAGAAGTATCCTTGTATAATAAGAATATTCCTTCCCGTCGTTTGCGCTGAGCACCAGCGTCATATTGTATTCTTCGTCATTCTGAATCAGGTTCTGGATGGGCAGTTCCGCCCGGAGGCGCCCGCCGTAGTCGGCGAGTTCGGAAACCTCGGTCCGCTCTACCAGCCGCTCGCCGTTCAGGTCGCGGATCTCGTAGCGCAGCCCCTCGAGCACGACGCCGTCCGTCTCAATCAGGACAGGGAGCCTGCGGTCCGCCGGAAGCAGCGTCAGATCCGTTCTCCCGGTGTATTCCCGCTCATCATCGGTGAAGCCGCGAAGCGGGTTCATCTCCCGCCCGAGAAGCTCAAAGGAGACCACCGGGACGGTGATCTGTTCCGCTTCCTCATAGACCGCCTGGGCGACCTCTTCCTCCTCCGCGTCCCGGAGCGTCGTCCGCACTGTCAGTACCGCCAGAATTAGTACCACAGCCAGGACGGACACCATCAGAATCCGACGAATGAGTGCCAGCTTCTCCCTCATTTACCCGAACAGCTTCGCCGGATAAACCCCGTCGGCGATCAGTCTGGCAAATGCTGTCTGGACGCTCTCTTTGTCCTCCCGGTAGGTCACGCCGAACCAGTGGTCTTTCGTCTCAAGCATCTTCACACGGGCCCTGCCGGACTGGACCAGGGAGTCGATGACCATGGGAAGCAGGTATTCCGAACCGGTATCCTGCTCCGGAAGCTTTTTGAGGAATGCGGGGAAGCCCGATACAAGCTCCTCGATGAAGGCGGGTGGAAGCCCCCACATATTCATGGAGACATGCTGATCCTCCCGCACCTCGACGGGATTGCCCTGCTTGTCCGTAGCCTTCATGCCCTCAGGCGTCTTCTGGATGTTGTAGGTCTCGGTAACCTTCGTCATCATGCCGTCTTCGTCGATCTCGCAGACGCCGCGGGTCACCGTGCCGTTTTCGCTGAGCGTATTGCTGAGGATGTACCCGGCCATGCACATGTCAAAGACCGGCGCGCTCTCATCCATGGTATTGACCATCCAGTCGTGGATCTTGAAAAATGCTTCCTTCCCGTAATAGTCATCCGCATTGATGACAAGGAAAGGCTCCTTCACGATGCCGCGGCAGGACAGGATCGCCTGGCCTGTGCCCCAGGGTTTTTTCCGGCCCTCCGGAACAGTAAATCCCTCCGGAACATCATCCAGCTCCTGGAAAGCATACTCGCACGGAATGATCTTCTCAATCCGGTTACCGATGATCTCCTTAAAATCCTTCTCCAGGTCCTTCCGGATAATGAAAACGACCTTGTCGAATCCTGCTTCCATCGCGTCGTGGATGGAATAATCCATAATAATCTCGCCGTTCGGGCCCATCGGCTCCAGCTGCTTGATGCCGCCGCCGAATCTGCTGCCGATTCCGGCTGCCATTACCACAAGTGTTGTATGTTTCATTGCATTCTCCTCCATTGCATTCGGTCCATTATAACATATCCCGGCGGATTCCGCTACACCGTCTCATCCTCAATCATCCGGTATCCTATCCCCATCTCGGTGAACACATACTCCGGCTCCGCCGGATTCTTTTCCAGCTTCCGCCGGATATGGGCCATATTCACGCGCAGGATGCTGTTGTCGCTGTCCGCGTACGGGCCCCAGATATTGGAAATGATGGCGTCATAGGTCATGACCCGCCCGCTGTTCCGCGCCAGCAGGGAGATAATCTTGAACTCAATCTGTGTCAGGTGCACGGGTTTATCCCCAAGAAGCACCAGGTGCTTCTCAAAGTCCACCGTCAGGTCCTTCGCGTGGAAAGCCCTGTTGTAGAGGACCGAGTCCGTCTTCAGCCTGTTGCTGTGCCGCAGAGCCGTCCGGATCCGGGCCGTCAGCTCCGCTGTGCCGATGGGCTTGGAAAGATAATCGTCCGCTCCCATATCCAGCGCCCGCACCTTCTCCTCCTCCCTGGTCCTCGCGGAGATGACAATGATCGGGACGCTGCTCCAGGTCCGCACGCTCTCAATGACATCCATCCCGTCGATATCCGGCAGTCCCAGATCCAGGAGAATCACGTCCGGACAGTTGGAGGTAATGAGAGACAGGGCCTCCCGCCCGGTGTGGGCAAAGGAAACCACATACCCCTGGGAAACCAGGAACGCCCCGAGGAAATCGCAGATATTCTTTTCATCCTCCACGATAAGGATATTCACCTTATGGTTCATGCTGTTTCTCCACATCTTCAGTATACATTTTTTCTCCGGCGCCTTCCCCTTCCCGGGGCAGTTCAAACCAGAATTCGGCGCCGCGATCGCAGTTTTTCGCAAATATCTCACCGCCGTGGGCCCTGACGATGGTTTTGCAGATGGTCAGCCCGATGCCCATGCCCCTGTGCCCGTCCGGCGTCCTGGCATCGGTACGGGAAGCCCCGTCAAACAGGCTTTCCATCCGTTCCTCCGGAATGCCCACCCCGTAATCCCGCACATGGAACTCAACGGCGTCCTCGCGGGTCTTCGCGTAGCATTCCACCGGCATATCCGAGCCGGAGTGCACGACGGCATTTTCCATCAGGTTGATCAGGACCTGCTCTATCAGGATGGCGTCCATCGGGATCATGACAAAGTCTTCCGGGAACATGACCCTGATATTCGCTTCCGGGATACGTTTTTTAAGCCTCGCCACGGCCTCTCCGATCACTTCCTCCACAGGCTCTGCCGTCTTCTTCACCTCCGCCGTCTCATTGTTGATGCGGGTGACGGACAGAAGGTTTTCCACCATGTTGAGCAGCCAGTTGGAATCCTCCATAATGTGGCTCACCAGTATATTCTTCTCCGCGTCGCTCATGTGGGAACCATTTTCCAGGTAGAGGCTCGCGGATCCGATGATGCCGGTCAGCGGCGTCCTCAGGTCATGGGAGATGGCGCGCAGGAGGTTGGCCCGCATCTTCTCCTTGTCCGCCTCCATCAGCTCCTTCTCCTGCTGCTGGAGCGCCTGGGCCTGCTCCTTCATGTTGGTGAGCATGGCGCTGGTGATGCTCGATATGGTAAACATCGCGATAAATGTGATGGGATACCCTGTCATGCGGAAGTTGATCTCGCCGTAGGGGTATGTGTAGAGGTAGTTGACGAAAATAACGCCCAGCACCGACGCCACAAGGCCGTACCGGTAGCTCTCCGTCGACCTCGCCACCAGGTACACCGCCAGGACATAGGTCAGGGCGATGTTGGCGTTGGGGTTGTCCATAATTCTGAAAAACCCGGCTGAGACAACGGTCGCCACCGCCATCGTCATAGCCACCACAATCCACCCGTTGATTTTTGTGAGGAATCTAGGCCTGCCGTAAAAAAACGTCAGCCGCTCCTTGAGCGTCAGATTCCTGCCCTTTGAGAACTCA
>ONXW01000216.1 GCA_900321915.1 uncultured Eubacteriales bacterium | reverse complement strand
CCGACGTGATATCAGGATAGGAAAGCGGGAAAAGGAGGTTTTACCATGACAGGGACAAAACGCCCCAGGATTCCATACGGATATCGGATGAAAGACGGCAGGCCGGAGCCCGAAGAAGAAGAGTATCGGAAGCTGAAGCTGCTTTACAGGAGTTACCTGGAAGGGCTTTCCCTGAATGAGTGTCTGAAAACAGCGGGTGTGGACCGCTCTGTCGGGTGGCTTCGCAGCATATTCGACAACGAAATCTATCTGGGAAATGAAAACTATCCCCGGCTGATAGAAGAAGAACTGTGGCTCAGGGCAAAGCAGGAGGCGGAAGAGAGAAGCCTGCGCGCTGCAGGGAAAAGAGGGCGCGCGCTTCTTCAGAAGCCAGTCCCGGTGGAAAAAGCATTTATATTTGCGGGGAGGACAGAAGCTGACACAGGTGAGACACCTGCAGAAGCTGCCGCGCGGATGTACCGGGGAATCCGCGCCCGATCCGAAGGATAGGCGCTGTTTCAAGGGACATGTGAGAGCATCTGAGCTATTAAAGAAAGAACAACAGGAGGCGATGCGCTTCATGGCGGTACAGGTGATAAAAGCCAGCAAAACAACAGATAGAGCCGCGGCACAGGACAGCGAAAAGAAGCTCCGTGTGGCGGCGTACTGCCGCGTCTCCACGGATTCTGACGAGCAGGAAACCAGCTATGAGTCTCAGTGCAGGCATTACACGGACTATATCGGCAAAAACCCCGCGTGGGAGCTGGCGGGAATCTACGCGGACGAGGGAATCTCCGGAACACAGGCGAAAAAGCGGCCTGAATTCCTGAAGATGATTTCCGCCTGCGAGGCGGGTGAAATTGACTATATCATTACAAAATCCATCAGCCGCTGGGCCAGGAATACGCTTGACTCCCTGAATTATATCCGCCGGCTGAAGGCTCTGGGCATCGCTGTATACTTTGAGAAAGAAAACATCAATACGATGGACGCCAAAGGGGAGGTATTGATCACCATCATGTCATCCATCGCCCAGCAGGAGAGCCAGAGCATCTCCCAGAATGTGCGCATGGGTATCCAGTACCAGATGCAGCAGGGGAAGATGCGCATAAATACCACGACCTTTATGGGTTATGGAAGGGGGGAAACGCCGGACGCTCTGGTGATAATCCCGGAAGAGGCGGAGATTGTGCGCAGGATTTTCCGGGAATTCCTGGAGGGCTTCAGCCCGGCGCTGATAGCAAAACACCTGGAACAAGACGAAGTCCGCACCAAATCCGGATGCACCCGCTGGTATCCCTCTACCATCGCCCATATGCTGCGGAACGAGAAGTATGCGGGGGATATGTTGCTCCAGAAGTACTATACGGAAGACTTCCTGACCCACAGGGTCGTAAAAAACAGGGGACAGCTTCCGCAGTATTATGTTAAAGATCACCATGAACCCATCATCCCGCGGGAGGTATACCGGCAGGTGCAGGATGAGCTGATGCGGCGCGCATCGCTCAAAGAAGAACCGTCAAAGCTTCGCTTCGGCAGGGAAGATGCCCTGACGGGGCGCCTTATCTGTGGAAGATGCGGGAATGTCCTGAAAGAATACAGGAGAACTGATAATTCTGCACCCGACTGGCGCTGCAGGAACCGCAGTTATACCAAGAAAACCGGAGGAAGAGACCTTCCCAGTCCCTGCGGGTGCCGTTTTGTAGCGGAAAAAGAAGCGAAATGGGCGATCCTCACAGCGTTCGGGAAGCTTCCGGAATACCGGGATGAACTTCTCCGAAAACAGGGACAGATGACAAAAGGAGAGATCCGGCGTGTTGACGCCCTTCTCGACCGGTCCCGCGAGATTGAAAAATGCATGGAAGAGCGGCGCACCTTCCTTGAGATACATGAAGCGAAGACTGGTTCCTCCGAGATTGCCTTTCTGGATCGTCAGATCCGCCTGGAACAGCAAAGCAGGCGTCCCCTGGTTCTGGAGCGCGCGGAGTGCGCTAACCGGGGCATGCAGATACGCATGCTGCTGGAACTGATTGACGGTATTCAGGAAGCGGAGGACAGACTGCAGGAAGCAGCATGCTCCGATTATGAAGACTTCTTTCGGAGGACAAGATACAATATCCCGGAAAACCTTCTGGACCGGAACGGCCGGATGTTACGCTTTGACGATGCCATCATCATCCGCTATCTCGACCGTGTCGTCGTGCTGGATGACGGATTTGAAGTGCTCTTTAAGGCGGGAATACGCATAAAAGTCCGTTAAGATGCTTGGCGTTTAAGGCTGTAAAAAACTGAAATCGGTGTATTTTCGGAATACCAATAAAATAAGGGGAGGGTGTAAGCGCAGAATTCTGCCAATGCACCCTCCTATAGTCGAAATTTTATACTCTCTTAATACTTTCTCAATACATTCCAAAGTCTTCTGACAGCCCAAAACATTGAAGTATTCGCTCTTGTTTGTTATACTATGATGAAAGCCCGCGTCGCGGGCTTACTATGCATGCCTTTTGCGGCAAAGCCTTGCAGAAAGGCAGATGCCGCACGGAGATAAAATGAACAACTTCGATAAATATCGCCGGCTGATCAAGCTGCTTTTCGGCCTTCTGCTCACGCTGGCGCTCAGCGCGATATATGGCGCTATATTTACTAACTGGCTGAACCGGATTATCTGGGCACCTTTCTGGCGGAGAGGTATCTGGATGATGGTTTTCATCTATACCGTACTGCTGGCGTTTTTTTTACTGATATACGGAGGATACCGTATCGGCGTACTGCGGGTGGCCAATCTGATTTATTCCCAGGCGCTGGCCCTGTTTTTTGCCAACTTTATAACCTATTTCCAGATAACGGTGCAGGATAAGAAGTTTACCACACCGGCACCGATCATAACGAACTTTGTCCTGTCACTGGTGACATCTGCTGTCCTGACATTTTTTCTGTCCAGGGCATACACAGCCATCTTTCCGCCGAGGCGGCTTCTGT
>ONXW01000215.1 GCA_900321915.1 uncultured Eubacteriales bacterium | reverse complement strand
TGCCGCCGTACTTGTTGGCAACCCACTGGCCGTCCCGGCGGCCGTAGTCGAGATAGAGCATGGAAGCCACGGCGTCCACGCGCAGGCCGTCGATATGGTAGTAATTGAGCCAGTAGAGGGCGTTGGCCCTGAGGAAGTTGGCGACCTCGTTCATCTCGTAGTTGAAGATCTTGGTGCCCCAGTCCGGGTGCTCGCCCTTGCGGGTATCCGGATGCTCGTACAGGGGCTCGCCGTCAAAGTCCGCGAGACCGTGGGCATCTCTCGGGAAATGGGCCGGAACCCAGTCCAGGATGACGCCGATGCCCTTCTTGTGCAGGTAGTTGACGAAATACATGAATTCCTTCGGGGTTCCGTAGCGGGAGGTGGGGGCATAGTAGCCTGTCACCTGGTAGCCCCAGGATCCGTCGAAGGGGTGCTCTGCGATTCCCATGAGCTCCACGTGGGTGTAGCCCATCTCGAGCACATAGTCGGCCAGCTCGTGGGCAGCTTCCATATAATTGTAGTAGCCGTCTTTTTCCGCGCGCTGTTTCTTGCGCCAGGAACCGATGTGGCACTCATAGATGGCCATGGGGGCCTTCAGGACGTCGTTCTTCGCCCTCTCGGTCATCCACTTGTCGTCGCCCCAGGCAAAGCCGGAGATATCCGCCGTCTTGGAAGCGGTTCCTGGACGGTACTCCGCGGAATAGCCATAAGGATCCGCCTTGTACAGGATCTCGCCGGTTTTGGTGGTAATAGCGTACTTGTAAAGCTGGCCGGGCTGCAGTCCGGGAACAAAGACCTCGTAGATGCCGCTGTCAGCCAGCAGCTCCATGGGCGTCGCCTCGGTGTTCCAGCCGTTGAAATCGCCTACCAGGTGCACTGCGGCGGCGTGGGGTGCCCAGACGGCGAAGTGATATCCCGCCTGGTCGCGGTAGGTCACCGGATGTGCTCCGAGCTTTTCATAGATTTTATAATGGCGGCCCTCACCGAACAGGTAGCGGTCCAGCTCGCCGATAACGCCGATGCCTAACGGCTTGGAAGTTTTGGCAGATCTGGGTTTCTTTTCAGCAGTTTTATCCACGGGATATCCTCCTTTTTGAATATGTCATCAAAGAACTGTGTATTATGTACTGATTATAAATAATTCTATCATTTCACATGGCAGCGGGTCAATGACAACGCTAATTTTTACCCGGGAATCCTCCTGAGAAACCGGGAATCAGTCAACATGGCTTTGCGCTGCGGGACGGTTTGGGTTATGATGGTGCTGTGGGTTTTCGGGGATGTGCGGCCGGACCGGCCGCAGGACTCCTGAAAGTCCGCGGAAGTAAAACAACAGGGGGGATTTTGCGATGGTATTGATACGGGATCACAGGTTCGGGCCCGCGGGAGTTAACCGGAGAGTTCACATTTACCTTCCGGATAATTACGCGGAGTCCGGCGAGCGGTATCCGGTGATGTATTTTTTTGACGGCCACAACCTTTTCTCGGATTCGGAAGCCACCTACGGGAAGAGCTGGGGACTTGCGGATTTCCTGGACAGATGGCACAGGAAGATGATTATTGTCGGGCTGGAGTGCAGCCACGAGGGCGACGAGCGCCTCACGGAATACTGCCCCTACGATTACCATGGAAGGTTCTGGGGAGATATCCACGGAACAGGGAGAGAGACGCTCCGGTTCATCGTCTCGGAGCTGAAGCCGGAGATCGACAGCGAATTCCGGACCTACGCCTTCCGGGAGGCCGTGGGTATCGGCGGTTCCAGCATGGGCGGCCTGATGGCGCTCTACGGGGTGTGCATGTTCAACGATGTGTTCTCCAAGGCGGCCTGCCTCTCCAGCGCGGTGGGCCCGGGGATGAAGGAGCTGATGGGGGACATCGCGGAAGCGCAGATGAGCCCGGACACGAGAATCTACCTCTCCTGGGGAGAGGAAGAGGCGAAGTACGGAAGACGGACGCCGGTGAACCCGCTGCTCACGCAGACGGCGAAAAACCATTACATGCTGGCGGGGCTTCTGGGGCAGAAGAACGCTGCGGCGGAGGTGTACCTGCAGCCGGGCGGCCGCCACTGTGAGGCGGACTGGGAAAAACAGGTGCCGCTCTTTATGGATTTTCTGTGGGACAGGTGAGGCGGCAGCGGCAGCAGGACGGGAAGGAGAAGGCAATGTACGAGCTGGTACAGGTTTCGGAGCATAATTACTATATACAGTGCCCGGCAAAAATGGGACTTATCGAGACCGCGCCGGGGCATGCGGTTCTCATCGACAGCGGCAATGACAGGGACGCGGGAAAAAAGGTGAAAAAGATCCTGGACCAGCGCGGTTGGATTCTGGATGCTGTCTGGAATACCCACTCCCACGCGGACCATATCGGGGGAAACCAGTATCTGGCAGCCCAGACCGGCTGCCGCGTCTTTGCCCCGGGGATTGAGCAGGACTTCACAAGGCATCCGGTCCTGGAGCCGTCTTATCTTTTCGGCGGCAACCCGCCGAAGGCGCTCAGGCACAAGTTCCTGATGGCGAAGGAGAGCGCGGCCGAACCCCTGACGGCGGATGTTATCCCGGAAGGATATCAGATGATTCCGCTGCCGGGTCACTCCTTCGACATGGTGGGATTCCGGACGCCGGAGAACGTGGTATACCTGGCCGACTGCCTGTCCGGGGAGACGGCCCTGGAGAAATACCGGATAAGCTTCCTGGTGGACCCGGCGGCCTACCTGGAGACGCTGGAGAAGGTGAAAGGAATGGAGGCGGCGATGTTCATCCCGGCCCACGCGGACGCATCGGAAGATATCGCTCCCCTCGCGCAGAAGAATATCGACACGGTCCTGGAGATCGCGGAAAAAATTACGGAAATCTGCGGCGAACCGCAGACCTTTGAGCAGATCCTGAAACGCCTCTTCGACGACTATGGGCTTGCGATGACCTTTGAGCAGCACGCCCTGGTGGGGAGCACGGTGCGCTCCTACCTGTCGTGGCTTCTCGATACGGGAAGGCTTTCCGCGGACTTTTCGGATAACCTCCTGGTCTGGCGGCGCCTGTGACGGGGAAGATGGTAAATGTATTCTGTCCGCATACCGCCGCGCAAGCTAAAGGAGAATAAAAATGGAGATTCGTCACTCAGAAGAGCGGGACCTGCCGAAGATTATGGAGATCTACGCCTATGCGCGAAGCTTTATGGCGGCCCACGGAAACCCGAACCAGTGGGGGCCGACCAACTGGCCGCCGGAGGCGCTGATTCGGCAGGATATCAGGGAGAAAAACAGCTACGTCTGCGAGGCGGACGGGAAGATCGCGGGAACATTCTTTTACCGCTGCGGGACGGATATCGAGCCCACCTACCGGGTCATCCACGAGGGGGCCTGGATCGGGGACGACAACTACGGCGTCGTACACCGGATTGCGGTAAACGGCACCGTAAAAGGGGCCGGTTCCTTCTGCCTTAACTGGGCATTTTCCCGGTGCGGCCATCTTCGCATCGATACCCACGGGGACAACACCGTTATGCAGGGACTGCTGGAAAAGCTGGGATTTGTCCGCTGCGGGATCATCTACGTGGAGGAGGACCCCTATCCGAGACTGGCCTACGAGAAACTGAAGTAAACGGGAAAATGAAGTAAATATCCGGCGTGTGAAAACCGGTTTTCCGGTTCTCACACGTCTTTTTTTTGTAAGAATTTTCGTGCAGACTGCTG
>ONXW01000081.1 GCA_900321915.1 uncultured Eubacteriales bacterium | reverse complement strand
GCTCCGCGGCAATCTCCACCGCGGTGCCGCAGTAATCGCAGAGCAGCTTTCCGGAAACGGGATCAAAGGACATGGAACCGCCGCATGCCGGGCATTTCTGCTCTTTCAGCGCATCCGCTGTTGATAGCATCTTATTATCTGCCATAGTTACCTCCCTCAATCTCAGCGTGGAACCCGGGTTCGCGGGCATTTGCCGGAAACCGGACCCCTCTGGTTTATTATAATACGTCTTCCATTCTTTCTCTACCTGTTTTCGGTCAAAATTATGAATAGCGGTCACTTGATCTGCGTCAATAATAGGAGTAAGATATGAATTGGTGATCAAATACCACATAATAAATGGAGGTTGCTATTATGAAAAAACTATTATCCCTGTCACTTGCAGCAATTATGATCGGATCGCTCGCAGCCTGCGGCGGCAGCGCTCCCGCTCCCGCAACCGAGGCTCCTGCCGCAACCGAGGCAGCAGCTGAGACTGAGGCTGAGGCCGGCGAAGAGAAAGCTGAGGAAGAAGGCGAAACAGCAGGCGCCGAGCTTTCCGGCGACGCCATCAAGATCGGCTTCTTCGCCCCGATTTCCGCAGCATCCGCGGCGGCTGACGGCGCTTCCGCCATCAACTCCGCCAAGCTGGCCGTCAAACTGGTAAATGAAAACGGCGGCATCAACGGCGCTCCCGTAGAGCTGGCTGACTTCGACGACGGCCTGGATACCACCGAGGCTGCGAACATCGCTGAAAAGCTTGCCTATGATGATTCCGTGGCGGCTGTTGTCTCCGGTTCCTACTCCGGCCCGACCAAGGTGGCCGCACCCATTTTCCAGGATGCAGGAAAGCTGATGGTTTCCGCTTACGCCGTACATCCCGATGTCACCGGCGCGGGCGACCTTATCTTCTCCCAGTCCTTCCCGGGTGCCGTACAGGCTACCGGCGCTGCGGTGTTCACCGCGGAGCAGCTGAAGGCGAAGAAGGTTGCCATCATCTATGTTGACCTTGATTTCGGCACAACCCAGGTCAATGCCTTCAAGGCAAAGCTCGAGAAGGATTATCCGGACGTTGAGGTTGTCTATGAGCAGGGCGTTGCCATTTCCGACAGCGACCTTACTTCTGTTGTAACCGCTGCTGCCGCTTCCGGCGCCGACCTCATCTATTCCGTCAACTACTATGAGCAGGCGGCTGAGGTTCTCCGCCAGGTAGGCCTGCAGGGCCTTGACATCCCGGTTCTCGGAACCGAGGGCGCGGATTCCTGGATGCTCCTCGACATCGCCGGCGAGTACGCGAACGGCCTTTACATCACAACCAACATGAACCGTGATGACCAGAACGAGCAGACCCAGGCATACATTGAGAACTACCGCAAAGAGTACGGCATTGAGCCCGACATGGTCGGCGCTTCCGTATATGACGCATTCCAGGTACTCTTCGAGGCCATGAAGAATGTCGGAACAGATTCCGAGGCTATGCGCGACTACATCGCGGGCATGAAGAACTTTGATACCGTCACCGGCACCCTGCTTTACTACAACGCGGAAGGTTCCGCTGTCAAGCCGATCCAGGTTCAGCTCGTAACCGACGGCGAGTATCACTTTGCAGGCGTTGTCGATGATGAAGCCATCATTGACCCCGCAAACTATTAATGCCGGCGCGCAGAAAACAGGTGTAAACTGATTTTCCGTGTCTCATTCATATGACTCCGGATACAGCGGGGATGCCGGCAGGCGTCTCCGCTGTACTTACTGTAATGGGAGAAAAACAATGTTTCTACAACAGCTCATCAATGCGCTGACCATCGGCAGCCTGTACGCGCTGACGGCCATGGGCGCCACGCTGATCTACGGTATCCTGGGGATCCTGGATATCGCCAACGCCGGCGCTTACCTGATCGGCGCCTATATCGGATACTATATCTATACCGGAACGGGAAATATCGTCCTGGCCTTCCTCGTCGCCATGGTGGGCGCGGGGCTCATCGGCATTCTCCTGCAGAGGCTGATCTACTCGCCGATACTGGCGAAGCCCCACACGCTCTCCATCATCCCCCTCGTCGCCGCGGTGGGACTCTTCACCATGTCTTCCGACGCCATCCGCCTGATCTGCGGCCCGAACTCCAAGCCCTACAACCTGAAATTCCCCGTGGAAACCATACGCATCGGCAAGGTGGTCATCCTTCCCGCGTGGATCATGATCTTTGTGCTGACCATTATCCTGCTGGCGATCCTGTGGTTTATCCTGAACCGCACGAAGCTCGGCCTCGCCTGGCGCGCGACCGCCGGTGACGCGGAGATCGCCCGGGTCTGCGGCGTCAACACCAACTCGGCCATGGCCCTGTCCTATATCCTGGGCTACGGCTTTGCCGCCGCTGCCGGCATCATGACCGGAATCCTGTACAACTCCATCACGCCCGCCCTGGGCGAGGTTCCGTCCTACAAGATGCTGGCCATCATCGTCCTTGGCGGCCTGGGCAATCCCATGGGCACAGTTGTGGCAGGCCTGATCATCGGCATCGCCGAGGTGTTCCTGTCGGTCTACACTTCGATTCCCATCCCCAAGGATGCCATCGCGTTTGTTGTCCTGATCATCATGCTGCTCGTGAAGCCGGAAGGCATCATGAGCCGCAGGAATAAAGTCTGAGGAGGCGGTATTATGAGTTCTGCATATATTTATTCCATTCTCGCCACCGCCGCCATTTTCACGCTGCTGGCCCTTTCCCTGAACATCATCACCGGCTACGCCGGCCAGGCTATGATGGGTATCGCGGCCTTTTTCGGCATCGGCGCCTACACTGCGGCCATCATCACGACGAACGGCGGGAGCTTCTTCCCCGCGCTGATCGCCGGAATGGTCCTGGCAGGCCTCTTCGGGGCTGTGCTCGGCGTCATTTCCCTGCGGCTGCAGGCTGATTTCCTCGCCATCACCACCATCGGCATCAACTTTGTCATGGTTGCCGTGTTTAACCGGATGAAAATCACCGGCGGCACTCTCGGCCTCACCATCGCCAAGCCTGTGGTCTTCGGCATGAAGATGAACAACCGCTCTTTCTTTTACCTGACCGTGGTGCTGATTGTCATCCTTTGCCTGCTGCTGGTCAAGATGCGCAAATCCTGGTTCGGCATGGCGCTCGCTTCCATCAACAATGACCCGGGAGCCGCCCGGTCCTTCGGCATCAATGTGAGCCGCTACCAGATTCTGGCGTTCACCATCGGAACCGCGGTGGCAGGCCTCGCGGGAGGAATCTACGCCCACCGCATGGGCTTCATCTCCTCCTCGGATTTTGCCTTCGTCGTCTCCATCCAGGTTGTGTCCATGGTGGTTATCGGCGGCCTCGGCACCCTGCGCGGCCCGATCTTCGGCGCGCTCCTCATCACTTCCCTGCCGGAAATCCTCCGCTTCGCGGATGATTACCGCGAACTCGTCTACGGCCTCCTGCTGGTACTGATGGTACGCTTCATGCCCCAGGGCCTGATTGGCGATGACTCTCCGGTCTGGAACGCCCTGACCGGTATCTGGCGCAGATTTGTGCCCAGAAAGAAAACCAGGGCTGACCTGATTGCGGAATCTGCGGAAGGGGGCAAATAAGCATGGAAGAATTAATGAAGATTGAAGGCCTGAAAATGTATTTCGGCGGCCTGAAAGCCATCGACGGCTTTGACCTCTCCATATATAAGGGAGAAACCCTCGGCATCATCGGCCCCAACGGCGCCGGCAAGACCACGCTGTTCAACGCCATCTGCGGCGTCTATGTCCCCACCGGCGGAAAGGTTATTTTTGAGGGAAAGGAAGTCCAGGGAACCCCCGCCCACGAGATGGCGAAAATGGGCATTTCCCGGACCTTCCAGATCTCCAAACCCCTGTCCGGACTGACTATTTTCGACAATGTGGTCGCCGCGGCGGGCGTCCACGAGTACACCGGCATCCGGTCCTATTTCCACAAAGCCCACACCAAAGAGGTGGAGGACAGGGTGGAAGAAGTCATCCGGGAAGTCGGCCTGGCGGAAGTGGCCAACAAGAAGGCCTCCGATGTCTCCCTGGGATATCTCCGGAGACTGGAGATCGCCCGCGCCCTGGTCACGGAGCCCAAGCTCATCATGCTGGATGAGCCCTGCGCCGGACTCTCCAATTTTGCCATCAACGAGATCACGGAACTGATCATGAAACTGAAGGAAAAGGGTCAGTCCATCGTGCTCATCGAGCACAACCTGCCCATCACCATGAAGGTATGCGACCGCATCACGGTGCTCAGCTACGGCAAGAAGATCGCCGAGGGCACGCCGGAAGAGGTCAGGAATGACCGGCAGGTTATCGAGGCATATCTCGGAGAGGAGGACGACTGATGCTGCAAGTCAAAGATTTATACGTATCCTATGGCATGATGGAAGTCCTTCACGGCATTTCCATCGATGTGAAGCCCCACGAGCTGGTCTCCGTCATCGGTCCCAACGGTGCCGGCAAGTCCACCCTGATTAAAACCATTATGGGCATCGTAAAGCCGACCTCCGGCCAGATCCTCTACAACGGCCAGGACATCACCCACCTCCCCGCCCACAAGCGGGCCGGCCTGGGCATCGGCTACGTGCCGGAGGGCCGCCGGGTCTTCGGCAAGCTCACCGTGGAGGAAAACCTCCGGATGGGCGCCTATGAGCTGAAGGACAAGAAAAAGATCCAGGACAACATGGAGAAGGTTTACTCCATCTTCCCCCGCCTCGGCGAGCGGAAGGACCAGCTGGCCTCCACCATGTCCGGCGGCGAACAGCAGATGCTGGCCATCAGCCGGGCCCTCATGCTGAACCCGAAGATGCTTCTCATCGATGAGGTTTCCATGGGCCTCATGCCCATCATGGTCAATACCTGCTTTGAGGTTATCCAGAACCTGAACAAAGAGGGCATCACGATCCTCGTGGTTGAGCAGAACGCGAACAAGGCGCTGAAGGTAGCCGACCGGGGCTACGTCCTGGAAACAGGAAACATCATCATTTCCGACACCGCGGAAAATATGCGGAAGGACGATACCGT
>ONXW01000289.1 GCA_900321915.1 uncultured Eubacteriales bacterium | reverse complement strand
CGGCCCCCATACTCGGCGACAGGATGAGGGGCATGACGCAGGAGCAGTATGAGAAACTGATGTACAACCGCATCACGGGCATGCTGAAGGTGGCTGCCTCCAGGGGATACCGGCATCTGATCCTGGGCGCCTTCGGGTGCGGCGCGTTTAAAAACGATCCCCACGTGGTTTCGGATCTGTTCTACAGGGCACTGAAAGAGTTCGACTATGACGGTATGCGGGAAAGCGACATGTTCCGCAGAATCGATTTTTCGGTGCTGGACCGCTCCGCGGACAAGCGCAATTTCAGGGAGTTTTCCCGGAACTTCAGCAGTTTTTACCGCGACGAGGACCGGGCGGAAACCAGGGAGGCGCTGGAGAGGATAAAGGAAACCGAAGTACATCTGGACGCGATCCGGGGATGCATCTTCGGGGGAGCCGTGGGAGACGCGCTGGGATATCCGGTGGAATTCCTCACGGAAGAAAACATTTTCCGCAAATACGGATCCGCGGGTATCACGTCCTATGATAAAGACCGGAATACGGGGAAGGCCCTTATATCCGACGACACGCAGATGACACTGTTTACAGCCTGCGGACTGCTTAACGGGGATACCAGAGGCTGCATGCGGGGAATACAGGGATGGCCCAGGCACTATGTTGACCGGGCGTACCTGGACTGGCTGCTGACACAGGAATCCACGATGCAGGAGGTAAACCGGCATAAGCGTTTTACGAAGGCCGGCGGAGTCTCCTGGCTGCTTGACGTCCCTGAGCTTTACGCCCGCCGGGCGCCGGGTAATACCTGCCTGTCTGCACTCAGGGAAGGCATCGGGGAGGACGATTATGTCGACGCGAAGCGGAACAGCAGCAAAGGCTGCGGCGGCATCATGCGCGTGGCGCCCCTGGGCGTGAGATATTCCTTCATGAATATTGAGGATCTTGACAGGGAGGGGGCAGAGCTTGCGGCCATCACCCACGGACACTCCCTGGGCTATATGCCCGCGGCGGTACTGGTCCATATCATTAACAGGATTGTATTTCCGCCCGCCGGAAAACGGCAGTCCCTGAAAGAGATCATCCTGGAAGCGAGGGATACGGCGGAGAAGGTATTTGCCGGCGACAGCCATCTTCCGGAGATTACAGATATTATCAACCGCGCGGTAGATCTTGCGGAACACGGGTCCGCAAGCGACCTGGATAATATCCACGCCCTGGGGGAGGGATGGGTCGCCGAGGAGACCCTGGGGATTGCCCTGTACTGCGCGCTGAAGTACCGGGATGACTTTTCCGCGGGCGTGACTGCGGCGGTAAACCACAGGGGCGACAGCGATTCCACCGGGGCTGTGACCGGCAATATCCTGGGGGCGCTCCTGGGGTATGACGCAATTGACGACAAGTGGAAAAAAGATCTGGAGATTTCCGATGTGATCCTGGAGATGGCGGATGACCTCTGCCACGGCTGCCAGATGTCGGAGTACAGCCATTACCGGGATCCTGACTGGGAGGAGAAATATACGAAAATGCACAGGCCCGCGGAAAAATGTCCGCCGGGGTTTTTCGGGAAGGAGGATGAGTTTGCCGAGAACCCTGCCGGAGCGGTTATCCGACTGGTGCAGGGCGATATCACGAAGATCTCCGATGTGGACGCCATCGTCAATGCAGCCAACACCAGCCTTCTCGGCGGAGGCGGCGTCGACGGCGCCATTCACCGGGCGGCAGGGCCGCGGCTCCTGGAAGAGTGCAGGAAGCTTCACGGGTGCAGGACAGGCGAGGCAAAGCTAACCCGCGGATACAACCTTCCCTGCAGGTATGTCATTCACACGGCGGGTCCGATATGGAGAGGGGGAGACCGGAATGAGCCGGAGCTGCTGGCGGACTGCTACCGGAATTCACTGAAGGTGGCGATGGAAAACGGAATCCGCCGGATTGCCTTCCCGTCCATATCCACAGGAGTGTACGGATACCCGGTGGCAAAGGCGGCAGAGACGGCGATCGCTGCGGTAAATGAATTCCTGGAAGAGAATCCGGATGCTTTTGACCTGGTGGAATGGGTCCTGTTTGACAGGAGGACTTACGAGGCCTATGAGGAGGCACTCAACCAGCTGGAGGCATCAAAGATCGTCAACTCGCCTCTTCTGGATGAAATCAACCGGGCGCTGCGGGACGGGCTGATCTGATCATCTTTTCCCGGGCTGTTTCACATTTTCGTCATAATTCTCGTGTAGTATAGTAAAATATCAAGGTATCGTGCAGCGAAAGCGTAAGTCCGGATACTGGAATTTATAAACTGAAAGGTGGTACGGATTTATGAAGAAGAGAATTGCAGCAGCTTTCGCAGCAGCGCTTGTGCTGAGTATGACGGCATGCGGCGGCCAGGAGGCAGGTGCCGGGACCGCGGCGGAAACTGCGGAAATGCAGGAGACAGAAGCACAGGAAACAGAGGCACAGGAAACGGAAGAAGCCCCGGAGACGGCAGCAGAGGAAGAGTCCGGCGGAAACGGTGCCGGCGGCCCGGGGCAGGGCGGTCCCGGACAGGGCGGCGGAAACCATGGCGGTCCCGGAGGCGGAGGAGGATTTAACGACAAGTCTTCCGACACGGAACTCCAGGCCATGATCGAGGAAGTGGCGCCGGAGTTTGAACTGAAAACATTTGAGGATGAAGAGACCGGGGAATCGCTCCAGTACCAGCTCTATGTGCCGGAAGATTATGACCCGCAGGGAAGCTATCCGCTCCTCCAGTTCATCCCGGATTCCAGCGTCGTGGGAAAGGGAACTGACGCGGTTCTCACCCAGGGCTGGGGAGGACTGATTTTTGCTTCGGAAAAAGAACAGGAGAAGCATCCGTCCTTTATTGTGATCCCGGTATTTACCGAGACCGTTGTCAATGACAATGCGGAACATTCCGGCCAGATTGATATCGCGGTTCGCCTGATAGAGCATCTCACGGAGGAGTATCCTGTCGATACGGACCGGATTTATACCACCGGACAGTCCATGGGCGGCATGACGTCCTTCTATATGAACATTGCGTATCCGGACCTGTTTGCCGCCTCGCTCTTTGTCGGGAGCCAGTGGGATAACAGCCAGCTGGGAATCCTGGAAGACAGGGACTTTTTCTATATCGTCTCCGCCGGGGACCCGAGGGCTTCCGAAGGCCAGGCAGGACTTCTGGAAGTCTTTGAGGCGGACGGCGCCCCGTACAGCCACGCTGAGTGGAGTGCCCGGGATGACGCCGCCGCGCAGGACGCGGCAGTTGCTGCCATGCTGGAAGAGGGAAACAGGGCCAATTTTGTCACGTTCACGGAGGGAAGTACGCTTCCGGAAGGGACAGAGACCAACAGCATGATGGGCGAGCATATGTCATCCTTTGACTACGCATACAAGATTGAGGCAGTCCGGGACTGGCTGTACGAACAGAAGAAATAAAAAAGAGAGGAACCGCCGGGCATGGAAGAGAAGAAGGTTGAGTATCTTGAACTGATCTACGACCTGATATTTGTCTATATCATCGGAAGAAACAACTCCCTGCTGCACGATGTGGAGAGCGGTTTTGTCCGTCCCGGCGTGTTCCTCGCCTATATTATCAGCAGT
>ONXW01000213.1 GCA_900321915.1 uncultured Eubacteriales bacterium | reverse complement strand
GTCAATCGTCATACCCTTCGTCCTCTCTCTTTCTGTTCTGCTGTCCGTATACATTCAAGCTCAAAGAACTTCGATCACCGTGGCCATGGACTGTCCGCCGGCGATGCACATGGTGGCGATCCCGTAACGCCCGCCGGTGCGCTTAAGGCCGTGCAGGAGCGTCACGATGAGGCGCGCGCCGGTGCATCCCAGGGGGTGTCCCAGGGCGATGGCGCCGCCGCTCACATTTACCTTTGCGGGGTCCAGTTCCAGGTCGCGGATGCAGGCGACTGCCTGGGACGCGAAGGCCTCATTCAGCTCAACCAGGTCAATCTGATCCACTGTCATTCCTGTTTTTTCCAGGACCTTCCGGACGGCGGGAACCGGTCCGTATCCCATGATCTCCGGGCTCAGTGCCGCGGAGGTGATGCCGATGATCCTCGCCTGGGGGACAAGCCCCAGCTCGCGGGCCCTGCTCTCTTTCATGAGCACCATGGCCGCCGCGCCGTCATTTAAGCCGCAGGCATTTCCCGCGGTTACGGTTCCGCCGGGACCCTGCAGGGGGCGCAGCTTCGCCAGGGTTTCCTCCGTCGTGCCGGGACGGACAAACTCATCGGTGTCAAACACGAATTCCGATTTCTTTTCCTTCACCGTCACGGGAAGAATCTCCTCTTTGAAATACCCTGCCCGGATGGCCTCCAGGGCGCGCCTCTGGCTTTCCGCCGCGAAAGCGTCCTGCATTTCCCGTGTGATCCCGAACTGCTTTGCGACATTTTCCGCCGTCTGGATGTTGCTGATGGGCCCGCCGTACACGGAAGCCGGCGCCGCGGTGCTTCCCGCCTCAATGTTGGAATCCACCAGCGAAGGCCGGTTTCCTCCCCAGCGGGCCCCGCGCAGGAAAATGGGCGCGCGGCTCAGGTTTTCCGTCCCGCCGGCCACAATTACGTCCGCGTCCCCGCACAGGATTTCCATGCATCCGCTGTACACGGCCTGCATGGAGGAGGCGCAGAGGCGGTTGACGGTAAAGCCGGGCACCTGTTCCGGAAGGCCCGCCTCCAGCAGGGCACAGCGGGCCACGTTGGAGGCTTCCGTCGTCTGGCGGACTTCCCCGAGGATAACCTCGTCGACCATCCCGTCGTCGACCCCGCTCCGGTTCAGGGCTTCCCGGATCACCAGCGCCCCCAGGGTGTGGGCGGGGACATTTTTCAGGGATCCCCCGTACTTGCCTATCGCGGTCCGGACGGTTCCCAGGATACATATATTATCTGATTTCATCATCGCGCTCCTTTCTATCTCAGCCTCTGAATATTTAAGAGCAAAAACGATGCCAAAAGAAAAGCCGGAGGGACGGGGAACAGTCCCCGTCCCTGCGTGGGATTCCCGTCCCCAGGGGTAAATGTGAAATGTGAAATGCATGTGAATATGTGCACAATGTGAAGCCAGACGGGGGTATCATGCACAAGAAACCTTCTGCTGTCGGGCGCGTCTGCGGCGGAGGAAATATGGCATGGCTTTTGCTGTAAATCATAAGAGGAGCAGCTATACCGCGGACAAAAGAAGACAGGTTTACCGGAAAGAGAGGAAGGACAGGAAATGGAAAATGTGCTTTATGAAAACCGAAAGGGAATTCTTTATATTACGCTGAACCGTCCCGAGGCCCGCAACGCGCTGAGCCCGGAAATGTGGAGGGACCTTGCCCTGGCGGTGAAGCGGGCCGGGGAGGATAAGGACGTGCGCGTGGTGGTGGTGACCGGCGCGGGGGATAAGGCCCTGGCCAGCGGGGCGGACATAAAGGAGCTCCATGACCGCCATTACCTGAAGCAGCTGGCCGGGACCGCGACGCATTCGCTGAAAGAGCTGGAGGACCTGCCGAAACCCGTCATCTGCGCAATCAATGGGTATGCGCTGGGCGGCGGCTGTGAGCTGGCCATGGCCTGCGATATCAGGATTGCCACGAAGCGCTCGAAGTTCGGGCAGCCGGAGCTGGGGCTCGGGCTTATCCCCGGCGCCGGGGGAACCCAGCGTCTTGCACGCCTTGTGGGCGTCGGAAAGGCGAAGGAGCTGATTTTTACCGGGCAGATCATCGGCGCGGAGGAGGCCTGCCGGATCGGCCTCATTAACTCGGTGACCGAAGACAGCCGGGAAGCGCTCATGGAGGCTGTAAACGCCATGGCGGAGAAGATTCTGGCGAAGGGGCCCGTGGCCCTGGCGATGGCCAAGACCGCCATCAACGCGGGTATGGATACGGATATCCATACCGGCCTCATGGTGGAGCTCCTGGCCCAGACTATCGCGCTCAGCACGGAAGACCGGAAAGAGGGCACTGCCGCTTTCCTGGAAAAAAGGACGCCGGAATTCAGCGGACGATGAGAGGGGGACAGAGGATGAAACCACTGGAGGGAATCAAGGTAGTAGAGCTTTCCACAATGCTGGCAGGCCCCATGACGTCCAGGCTCCTTGCGGAGTGGGGGGCGGATGTCATAAAGGTGGAGACCCTGAAGGGCGACCCCTGGCGGGCGCAGGCGGGGACATCCATGTCGCCGCGCACCGCGGAGGCAAATCCCAACTTTGACATGCAGAATATCAATAAGCGCTTCATTGCCCTGAACCTGCGGGCGAAAGAGGGAATGGAGGCCATGAAAAAGCTCCTCGCCGGCGCGGACGTCTTTGTCACCAACAACCGGGAGCAGGCCCTTCTCGCCATGGGGCTGGACTATGAACACCTGAAGGAAGCATTTCCCAGGCTCGTGTTTGCCCATGTGCTGGGCTACGGCAGCGAAGGGCCGGAGAAGAACCGGCCGGGATACGATTACACCGCATTCTGCGCGAGAACCGGGTTCCTGGCGGACTTCGCGCCCCAGGGCGGGCCGCCCGTGAACACGGTGGCCGGCGTCGGTGACCACAGCGTCGCCGTGGCCCTGGCAGGCGGCATCGCCGCGGCCCTCCTTGCGCGGGAGAGAACCGGCAGGGGCGACAGGGTGGATGTATCCCTGCTGCAGATGGGAACCTTCATCTTCACCTGCGGCCTCCTCAACGGATTCAACGGCAGGCAGTACCCGAGAAGCCGTTATGACTGCGCCCACGCCGGGAGCAACACCTACCAGGGGAGCGACGGGGAGTGGATGTACCTGGCGGTGGTGGATTACCAGAAGAAGTTTGGCAGCTTCTGCGAGGTGATAGGGCACCCGGAGCTGATGGAAGATATACGGTTCAATACGCAGGAGGAATACTACCGGAACAAGGTGGAGCTTACGCGTATCCTGGAGAAGATATTCATCACAAAGCCCATAGAATACTGGCACCGGCTCTTTGATGAGAATGACCTCCCCCATGAAGTGTGCCGGCACTTTAAGGATGTTCCTTACGATCCCCAGGTGAAAGCCAACCGCTACGCCTTTATCCACGAGTATCCCGACGGGACAAAGACGGTATTTACCAATGGGCCTGTGCACTTCGGCACTGTGGACCCGGAAGGCATTCCCTGCAGGACGGCAGGGGATATCGGACGGGACAGCAGGCAGATCCTGGAGGAGATGGGCTATTCCGCGGAGGAGATCGCATCCCTTGCGGAAGCGGGAATCGTGAAGTGAGCGGAAGGAGTGTGAGGGAGAAATGAGTGAGAGCGCAAACATCGGGAGCAGTGTGAATACAGACGGGCAGCAGGCGCCCCCGGCAAAGCCGAAGCGGCCGAAACCGAAGAGTATGATCATGCAGAATGAGCAGAACGCTGCCATGTTTGAGAATGCCAGGATCGCGAAGGAAAAAGGAGAGATGGTGGGATGGTCCGCATCGATTTTCCCGCAGGAGATCGCGGAGACGCTGGGGCTTAACGTGCTCTATCCTGAGAACCAGACTGCCGGTGTGGCGGCCCGCAAACAGGCCGATCCGTTCCTTATGGCCTGCGAGGGGGAGCTGGGCTATTCCAATGACCTGTGCGCCTACGCGAAGCTGAACCTGGCCTACGCTTCCGTGCTGGCCGGGGAGGCGGATATCCCGCTCCCGGAACAGGGAAGGCTGGTAAAGCCGGATTTTCTGCTGCTCACCAACAATATCTGCAACCAGCTGACCAAGTGGTACGAAAACCTGGCGAGGCAGATGGATATCCCCATCTTTTTCATTGACACCTGCTACAATCCCTATGACTACGTCACGGAATCCAGAGTGAGATACGTCCGCGCCCAGATAGACCGGCTGATCGAAGAGCTCTGCGCCTTTACCGGCAAGACCTGGGATGAGGAGCGGTTTAAGAAAGTCATGGCCATCAGCCAGCGCAACAGTTATCTCTGGGAGCGGGCCAATAACCTTCTGGACAGGAAGCCTTCGCCGCTGAACGGCTTTGAGCTGTTCAACTATATGGCCTGCATGGTCTGCAACCGGGGGAAGGATTCCACCACCGCCATCCTGGAGCAGCTGAACACTGAGATAGAAGAGCATATCAGAAACGGAACCTCCACCTACCGGTCGGAACCGGGCGGCGAGGTGTACCGCGTCTCCTGGGACGGCATCGCCTGCTGGCCGTACCTGAGCCACAACCTGAGGACGCTGAAGAAGTACGGGATCAACATGGTGGCGTCCAGCTACGGCAAGGCGTGGGCTATTGAGTATGAGGACCTGGACGGTATGGCCAAGGCCTACAGCTTTGCATCCACCAACGGGGACAATGCCACCACCATGCTGGATCGGCGGTACGAAGCGCTGAAGAAATTCGGGGTGGAGGGAACCATTTACCATGTGAACCGCAGCTGCAAGGTCATGGACTGCCAGATGATGGAGATTCAGCGGCAGCTGCGAGAGATGGCGGGCGTCCCGTTTACGTCCTTCGACGGGGACCAGGCGGATTACAGGAATTTCAGCGAAGAGCAGTTTGAGACGAGGATCCTCGGTCTTGTGGAAATCATGAAGGCGAACCAGGAGGCGAAGAAGAATGGCTGATCTGTATGAGAATCTGGAAATGCTCCAGGAGGCGGCAAAGCACCCGCGGGCGCAGATGGATAAGTACCT
>ONXW01000212.1 GCA_900321915.1 uncultured Eubacteriales bacterium | reverse complement strand
GTCTCCAGGTTGGTGATGCAGCGCAGCAGCGTGGTCTTGCCGGACCCGGAGGAACCGATGATGGAGATGACCTCCCCGTCGCGGACGGTGAGGCTCACATCCCGAAGGACACTGAGATCGCCAAAGCTTTTTTCGACATTTTTCACTTCAAGTACAACATTGTCCATAGTGTGAAGACCTCCGGAATCAGCGGTAATAGCTGTAGCGCTTTTCCATATAGTGGAAGAGGCGTTCCAGCACGCCGCACATGATCAGGTAGAATGCGGCCGCAATCAGAAGCGGTATGGTGGTAAAATACTTGGCCATCTGGATGTTTGCCACGCGGAACAGCTCCACGACGCCGATGATCTGGGCCAGGGAGGTGTTTTTCACCAGTGCCATGCATTCATTGGAAAATGGCGGCAGGATGTGTTTTATTACCTGGGGAAGCGTAATCTTGGTGAAGGTCTGCCAGCGGGAGAAGCCGAGCACATAGGCGGCCTCATGCTGCCCGACGCTGACGCTGTCGATGCCCGCGCGGTAGATCTCGCAGGAATACGCCGCGGAATTCAGGGCCAGTCCGACGATGGCGGCCGTGATGCGGGGAAGCGTCTTGCCGAAAATATAGTAGGGACCGTAATAGAAAAACATAAGCTGGAGAATCAGGGGGGTGCCGCGCATTACGAGAAGGTAAAGGCGGATAATGCCGCTGACAAAGATATTCTTTGAGCGGCGTCCCACGGCGAGAAGAAGCCCCAGCAGCATGGAGAGGGCCAGGGCGGCAAAAAAGAGCTCCAGTGTTACTGCAGTATTCTGAAGCATCAGGCGAAAAGTAGCGTTCAGTAATTCCCGACTCATGATGAAATCATTCCTTTGATTCTGTGGTTTCCTTTGGATGTCTCCAATACGGCGAAGAACTCACTTTTACACTGCACATTGTTAATACGTCAGCGAATTATCAGATTAGCACAGTGCATTGTGCGTTTCATTGTATCACATTGTTTTCGGAATTCCAAGCGGAATTTCAGATGTATGATAAAACGGGCGGGGGAGGCGGAGATTCTTTTTGCACAGAAGCCTGTTTTGTTGTACACTGTGTCTATCAAAGAGTGACGAAGGAGCGATACTCATGTACGATCTCTGTATTTATAACGCGCACATCATGGATCCCGCATCCGGAACGGACTGTATGGGGGCCGTTTCGGTGAAGGATAAAAAGATCGCCTGCACAGGGCCCGGGAAGCAGGAAGCCGGGATCATGATTGACGCGGGGGGCGCCGTGCTTTCCCCGGGATTCCTGGATATTCACGCGCATGAAGACGACTACACGGACCTCTCCCATGCGCTCCTGCCGCGGCAGATTGCGGAATGTGCCCTGAGGACGGGGATCACGACCATCGTTACGGGAAACTGCGGCATGTCCTCCCCTGACGCGGCGGAATATTACCGCGGGGTGAGGGAAGCGGGGATCCCCATCAGCTGTTACACGCTGATGGGAAATGTAACCCTGCGGCGGCTTACCGGCGTCGGCTGTTATGACGAGGCGTCCCCGGAGCAGATCCGCGCCATGTGCGGCCTCCTGGAGAAAGCGCTGCATGACGGGGCCGTCGGGGCATCCTTCGGGCTTCAGTATGATCCGGGAACGTCTTACGCGGAAGAGGAGGCCCTCTGCAGGGTGCTGAAGGAACACGACAGGATCGCATGCTGCCACAGGCGGTGGGATTTTCCGGAAAAAGCCCGGGAAAGCCTGTCCGAGATGCTCAGGCTCTCCGCGGACACGGGCGTCCGCATGGAGCTTTCCCACATCGCCGCGAACCTGTACGGGAAAGGGGTCATGGAATATGCCGCAAAGGCCATCGGGGAATCGGGAGGGGATATCTCCTGCGATATGTATCCCTGCAATGCCTGGGCCACGGCGCTGGAGTCGGCGGTATTTGACAACGGCTTTGACAATTTCAATTTTTCCGTGGAGGATGTGGAGATCCTGACGGGGAAGTATGCGGGACAGTACTGTACGGAAGAACTGTTCCGTGAGCTTCGGGAGTCCCGGGTGAGCGTCAGGGTGGCCTGCCACAACGCCATGCCGATGGAGGATGTGGAGCGGGCGTACCGCCTCCCGTACTGCATGATGGGGACCGACGGGCAGATGAGGAGGACCGGGGACGGCCATCTGAACGGACATCCGCGGGGCGCGGGGAGCCCCGCCAGGATCCTGGGGGAATTTGTCAGGGAGAAAAAGCTGTTTTCCCTGATGGAAGGCCTCCGGAAGATGACCAGCCTGCCCGCGGAGCGGTTCGGGCTTTCCGGGAAGGGAAGCCTGGGCGTCGGAAAAGACGCGGACATCGTGGTTTTTGACCCGGACACCATAGAAGACCGCGCCCGGTTCGGTGTGGATGTCTGCGGGATTCCGCCGGCGGGGATCCGCCTGGTTGCCGCCGGGGGAGAGATACTTTTCCGGGAAGAATAAGAGAACAGCGATATAGAGAACAGCTTTCTTGGGGGGACTGACATGAATGAGATTATAAGGGCAATGCAGGAGCGGAGGAGCATCCGGAAATTCAAACCGGAGATACCGGACAAAAAGATTCTGGATGAGATAGCCGAGGCGGGACTTTACGCTGCCAGCGGCATGGGGCAGCAGGCGGTCATCACGCTGGTGGTGACCAACCGGGAGATCCGGGACAGGCTCGCGGAGGCGCTGCGGATCGTAGACGGCAAGGAAGAGGGCTTTGACCCGTTTTACGGGTCTCCCGTCATCCTGGTCGTCCTGGCGGACATCAGGCGGAAAACCCGTGTGTACGATGGAAGCCTCGTCCTGGGGAACATGATGCTGGCCGCCCATTCCCTCGGGCTCGGCAGCTGCTGGATCCACCGCGCGAAAAATGTATTCGAACAGGAAGAATACAGCATGCGCCTGAAAGAACTGGGAATCGAAGGGGATTACGAGGGTATCGCCTTCTGCGCCCTGGGTTACATTGACGGGGAGATCCCGGAGGCGGAGCCCCGGAAGGAACACCGGATATTCTACGTGGAGTGATGCCGCCGGCGGGAGGCATCCGGCACGCGTCGCGCAAGACACGCGGCCGTGTCCTGAACAGCCGGAAGAAGGGAGAAACAGATGAATAAGGGAAAATGCCTGCTGGCAGGAGCGATCCTTCTGGCAGCCTGCACGGCACTTGTATCCTGCGCAAGGACAGCGAACGCCGGACAGCCGGAGACGACGGCGGCATCGGCGTCTACCGCGGACCCGATGGTGATGGACGGGCCGGATATGATAAATCCGGACGCGGTATCGGAAAATATGATGCAGGATTCCTTCCAGCACCTGACGGGACT
>ONXW01000211.1 GCA_900321915.1 uncultured Eubacteriales bacterium | reverse complement strand
GGGTTTACCGTCACTTCCATGCAGTTCCAGGACATCTGGAACCTGGATCTGGAACGGCTGAGATCCTGCAGCCTCCATGTATACAGGAGGGGAAAGCTCATCCCCTTCTGCGCGAACTACATTTTTTGCTGAAAAGACTGTGACACTGCAATACGGGAAGGAGAAGGCAGAATGACAAAATACGCGGTGATCGGAGGATTCCTCGGCGCGGGAAAAACCACGCTGATGATGGCGCTTTCCGGGCATATGAAGAGAGAGGGGAAGACCTGCGCCATCCTGGTCAATGACCTCGGGGCGAAGAACCTGGTGGACGAAAGCTACACGGAATCGGAAGGGTTCCTCACGGATGAGATCGCCGGGGGGTGCATCTGCTACCAGACGGAGAACCTGGTGGACCGGCTGCGCCGCTTCCGGGACGTGCACCGGGCGGATATGATACTGTCTGATATCCCCGGCTGCGGGATAGGGGGGCTGGATCACGTGTACAGGAAGCTTCAGGAAGAATACCCGGGGGAGGTTTCCCTTTCCCCCTTTGTCGCCGTGGCGGACCCGGAGCGCCTGCGCCGTCTTTTGCCGGAGTGCGCTGACCTGAACCTGCCGCCGGAGATGGGATATCTCTTCGACGCGCAGCTGCGGGAGGCGGAGGTCATTGTCCTGAACAAGACGGACACCATCTCCCCTGAAAGGGTGTCGGAACTGACCGCTTTCCTGAAAAAGCGATACCCTGAGGCGGAGGTATTCGCCGTATCGGCGCTGGAAGGGACCGGCGTTGACCGGCTTGCCGGATACCTCGCGGCTGCGGATTCCCGGGTTCCGGTGCGGGACATCGGGTACGGCGGGCCGGAATTCCTGGCGGCGGAGGAGAAGATGAGCTGGTACAACCGCCAGTGCTACCTGAAATCCGAAGAACCCTTTGACGGCAACCGGTTTGCTGAGTCGCTCTTTGACGCGATCCGGGGCGCCCTCAGGGCTGTCGGGCGCAATGTCCCCCACCTGAAAGCCATGGGGGAGACCGCGGAGAACGACATGGTCAAGCTTTCCCTCCTGGGCGTGGATTATCCCGTCCGGTTTGACCGGAAGCTTGCGGGGCCCTGCCGGAGCCTAAGGCTCATTCTCAATGCCAGGGCCGCGTGCGAGTCAGAGATGCTGGATAACCTGATGGATATCGCGCTCCGGGAAACCGCTAAGGCATACGGTCTTTCCCTCCGCGTGTTTTTTACCGAGTGCTTCGGGATGATGGATGATGGATTCGATGAACCGTAAACTGATGAGGCCCGGCGGGGAGGAGCTCACAGACATGCTCTTCGGGCTGGCCGGTATTCCGGCGGGTCCCCTGACGCTTCTGGATGTGGGCTGCGGAAGCGGATATATTATGGAATACCTGGCGGAAATGCACCCGGACTGGAATATCTCCGGGATTGACCCGGACCCCTGGGAGGGCTGCCGCCTTCCCGTCCGGAAAGCCGCCGCGGAACATATTCCCGCGGAGGACGGCAGTGTGGATATCGTCCTTATGGAGTGCAGCTTTTCCCGGTTTGAGGATCCGGCCGCGGCGGTGCGGGAGGCGCGGCGCATTTTGCGCCGGGGGGGCAGGCTTCTCATCTCTGACATGTATTCCGGGCTTCCGGAGGATGACCCCGCACTGGCGGGAATGGAGATACCGGAAGGAAGCTGGATGGGGAAGCTCTATTCCGCGGACACGGTCAGGCACCTGCTGGAGGAGGCGGGGTTCCTTCCGGCCGCGATGGAAGACTGTTCGGATACGCTGGGAAACTGGGTCGCCCAGACCATCATGGACGGGGGCACGGAAGCCCTGAGGGACTGTACCGGTATGGACCTGCGCACACTCCGCAGGGCGAAATGCGGGTATTTTCTCTGCGCGGCCGTTATTTCCCCGCTCTGGGATACGCTGCGGTATGCCGCGGCGTATTCCCCGTTCTACAGGGATAAAAACCTGGACAAGATCCGGACGATGGAGGAATTCCGGAAGCTTCCCTTCTGCAGCGCTGAGGACATCCGGGAGAGGCCGGAAGCATTTCTCTGCGTGCAGCCGAAGGACGTGGCGCGGATCATCACTCTGGGGACGTCCGGCACGGCGGGAAAGCCCAAGAGACTGTTCTTTACGGAG
>ONXW01000208.1 GCA_900321915.1 uncultured Eubacteriales bacterium | reverse complement strand
GCAGTTGGACATGGAGTCCAACGGCAAGAGCGTCAACCGCTTCGGCGAACCCGTCAGCTATCCTACCGGCCCGGTGATCTTCGGTGAACCCGGAACCAACGGCCAGCATTCCTTCTACCAGCTCCTGCACCAGGGCACCAACATTGTTCCCCTGCAGTTCGTGGGCTTCTCAAAGAGCCAGTGGGAGAACGATGTGGTGATCGAGGGAAGCACCAGCCAGCAGAAGCTCTGCGCCAACGTGGCGGCGCAGATTGTGGCGTTTGCCTGCGGCAAGGACGACGAGAATCCCAACAAGAACTTTGAGGGAGGCCGCCCGTCCAGCATTATCATCGGCGAACAGCTTACACCGGCCGTGCTCGGCGCGCTTCTCGCGCACTATGAGAATAAGATTATGTTCCAGGGATTCCTGTGGAATCTCAACAGCTTTGACCAGGAAGGCGTACAGCTCGGAAAGGTTCTGGCGAAGCGCGTCCTGGCCCATGAGACTGACGGTGCGCTGAAGGCATACAGCGACCTGCTGAAGATCTGAGCAAAACCGGAAAAAGACGGGAGAGTGATTAGCATGACCGATAAAGACTGCATTTTCTGTAAGATTGCCAACGGGGAGATTCCCTCCGCCACCGTGTATGAGGATGAGGATTTCCGCGCCATACTGGATCTGGGCCCGGCTTCCAAGGGCCACACCCTGATCCTCCCGAAACAGCATTTCAGGGATCTAAATGAGATCGATGAAAACACCGCGGCGAAAGTGCTCCCGGTGGCAGCAAAGATCGGCGCCGCCATGAAGAAGGCCCTTTCCTGCGACGGCTACAATGTGGTGCAGAACAACGGGACCGCGGCGGGACAGACGGTATTCCACTTCCACGTCCACGTGATTCCGCGCTACGAGGGAGCGCCGGTCATTGTGGCATGGGAACCGGGAAAGACGACCCCGGAGGAGAATGCGGTGACCTGCGAAAAGATACGGGGCGCAATGTAAGCAGATGCCCCGGCAGAAAAAATCCCGGCGGGACGGTTATCCGTCCTGCCGGGATTTCTGTCTTTATTCTGTTTTTTCCTCTTCCCGGACACAGTCCAGGATAAGTCCCATGATGGTGTCCACCGCATTGTTCAGGTGGCTCTCGGACATTTTCGCGATGTAGGTTTCGCGGTTCTCCCAGGTGTCACGGATGGCGTGCATCAGGGTTTCCGAGGTGAGCACTTCTTCCTCCAGCAGGGCGGAGAAGCCCTGCTTCGCGAAGGAGCGCGCGTTCAGGATCTGGTCGCCGCGGCTTGCCTGGGCCGAGAGCGGGATCAGGAGATTGGGCTTCCGGAGGGCCAGGATCTCGCAGATCGAGTTGGCGCCGGCCCGGGAGATCACGAGATCCGCGCAGGCGAAGAGATGGCGCAGCGGCTTGTCCACATACTCGTACTCTTTGTAGCCGGGCTTCCCGATGAGGGATTCATCCAGGTTCCCCTTCCCGCAGATGTGGATGACGTCGAATGTCTCCAGGATCTCCGGGAGCACTGCCCGCACCGCGTTGTTGACGGTGACGGATCCCAGGCTTCCGCCGATGACGAGGATCACCGGCTTCTCCCCGGTGAAATGGGCGTAATCAAGTCCGGTCTTCCTGTCTCCGGTGAGCAGCTCCGCCCGGATGGGGGATCCGGAGAGGACCGCCTTCTCCTCCGGGAGATAGGGCATGGTCTCCGGGAAGTTGCAGCAGACCTTGTCCGCCGAGGGGATGCAGATCCGGTTGGCAAGGCCGGGGGTCATGTCCGATTCATGGATGATGACCGGCACCTTAAGGTGCTTTGCGGCGAGAACCACCGGGACCGCGACAAATCCGCCCTTGGAGAAAACCACGTCCGGTTTGAACTTCTTTATGATTTTCCGCGCCTGGGCATAGCCGGCCAGAACCCGGAAGGGGTCGGAAAAGTTTTTCAGGTCAAAATAGCGGCGCAGTTTTCCGGAGGAAATGCCGTCGTAGGGAATGCCGGCATCGGTGATCAGCCGCTTCTCGATCCCGTTCAGGGATCCTATGTAATGGATGTCGAAATCCGCCTCCCGGAGGGACGGCACAAGCGCCAGGTTCGGCGTCACATGGCCCGCGGTGCCGCCGCCGGTAAGAATAATTTTTTTCATGGGTATAATCCTCCCGTGATAGTCCGGCTTCATTATAGAGGGGTTTTAAATCGGTTGTCAAGTTGCAGGAAATCAACTATACTGATAACTGTCAAACACCGGAGAAAACAGGGAATTCCGGGACCGGTGCCGGACATTGTCCCCGCATGGGGTTAAGGAGGCTTTTTATGTTAGGCATCATAGGCGCCATGGACGAAGAAGTGGCAAAGATCAAAGAGCAGATGAGTGAGGTAACCGTCACGGAGACGGCCGGCATGGAGTTTTTCCGCGGGAAACTCGGCGGAAAGGACGCGGTGGTTGTGCGTTCGGGCATCGGCAAGGTAAATGCCGGCATGTGCACCCAGATCCTTGCCGACAAGTTCGGCGTGAGCGCGGTGATTAATACCGGGATCGCCGGTTCCCTCCGGGCGGAGATCAACATCGGCGATATTGTCCTCTCGACGGACGCCCTGCAGCATGATATGGACGCCACCGGGTTCGGCTATCCGGCGGGGCAGATCCCCCGGGTGGATACCCTGTCTTTTAAAGCGGATGAGAAGCTTGCGGACCTGGCGGAGCGGTGCTGCCGCCGGGTAAACCCGGACATCGGCGTATTCCGGGGCAGAGTCGTCAGCGGCGACCAGTTTATCTCCAGCCGTGAGAAGAAGAATCAGCTGACGGAGATGTTCGGCGGATACTGCACGGAGATGGAGGGCGCGGCCATTGCCCAGGCGGCGTATCTGAACGGTATCCCGTTCCTGGTCATCCGGGCTATTTCCGACAAGGCGGACGACAGCGCCGGAATGGATTACAGCATTTTTGAGGCGAAGGCCATAGAGCACTCCGTGAAGCTCCTTCTGGCCATGGCTGAGGAGTATTGATGACATGTTCAGGCTCTGGGGAAAAGTGATGAAAGATAACCGCCTTCTCCGGGATACGGTGGTGGAGAACGGGAACTATTCCCTGTCGCGGACGGCGATGGTTCTCGGGGCGGTGGATGAGATCTGCACCAGGTTTGACCTGGCGCACCCGATCTGGCTTGACAAGACGATCCAGGAATTCCGGCGCCATGACAGGGCCCGGTTTACACAGGATAATTTTATTGAATCCATTGAATTTGATTATCTGGAGATCCAGGTGATTGAGGAGTGAGTTATGACGCAGTCCATGGATTATGCGGCGATGCTCCGGGACGCCCAGGCGGCCCTGGACGACCTTGCGCAGTTTACGGAACAGGGAAACCAGCTAAAGGACCAGCTCGCGAAGCTGGAGAAGGAGCTGGAGGCGGAGGAGCAGGCGGTCCGCACCGCTGTGGACTCTGCCGCCGGGGAGCGCAGGAATAACCTGGAGAAGAGCTTCGACGGGGAGATCGACACGCTGCAGGCGAGGCTGGATCGCGAGCAGAGCAGCAGGGACAAGGCGAAAAACCAGGGGATGGAAGAGCGGATCCGGACGGAGACGGCCGGCATCATAGAGGAGACCCAGGCCCTGGAGAGCAGGCTGAAAACGCTGTATAAGGTCCAGAAGATTCCCTTCTTCTGCAGGACGGAGCTGTTTTATACCCTGTATTTCCCCAGGACATTCCGGGAGATCCTGGTTTTCCTCCTTCTGTTTGCCGTTTTCTTCGCGGCGATCCCTCTGGGCGTCTGGTATTTTCTCCTGCCCGAGCGGACAACCCTGTACCTGATCCTGATTTACCTGGGAGATATCCTGCTGTTCGGCGGCCTGTATCTTCTCATCGGGAACCTGACCAAGGCAAAACACCTTGCGGCGCTCCGGGAGGCGCTGACCATACGGCGCCAGATCCGGCTGAACCGGAAGAAGGAAAAAGCCGTCATCGCCTCCATCCGCAGCGAGCGGGACGACAGGGTCTATAACCTGGAGAGCTACGATACGGAGATCGCGGACATTAAACATGACCTGGGGGAAATCACGGCGCGGAAGAAAGAGGCGCTGGCGAATTTCGAGAAGGAGACCCGCAAGGTGATCGAGGAGGAGATTTCCGCCGAAAGCCGGGAGAAGATCAGCCGGCTGAAGGAGGAGATCACGGAGATGCGGGGCCGTGTCAATTATACGGAAAAGGCCGTCAAGGACAAAAAGATTAATATCGCCGACCGCTATGAGAGCTATGTGGGCCGTGAATTCATGACAAAGGAACGGCTGGAGGAGCTCGAAAAGATTATTGAGAGCGGGGAAGCGTCGAATGTCAGCGAGGCCCGGGAGGTCTATTACTCGAAAAACCGCACAAAGCGCAGGGGTTAAACATGAGTGACATGAGTTTTTTGGAGCGCGAGCGGAACAAGGACCGCCTGCGCAGGAATATCATCGACGCCGGGGCGCCGGAACGGCCGGAGCTCAGCACGGAGGAGGAAGAACTCGTCCGCGCGGCGGAGCGGGGGTCCCGGAGACGCCGGCTGATGATGGCCCTGGCCGGCGTGCTTGCAGCCGCGGCTCTGTTTATCGTATACCGATATTACCGGGATCATCATCTGTACGGGGATTACTCCGTGACGTGGGCGAAGGAAATCCCCGCGACGGAGGGAAGCTTTACCGGGTTTGAGCGCTTCGGCGACAATGTCCTGAAGTACACAAAGGACGGCGCTTCCTATATCAATAAGAACGGCAGCATGGTCTGGTCCGTCAGCTACGAGATGAAAGCGCCCGTCTGCTGCGTCAACGGGGATTACGCCGTTATCGCGGACCAGCAGGGGAACGATATCCATATCTGCAGCCTGGAGGGCGAGACGGGTCAGGCGACGACAAACCTGCCCATCATGCGGGCCTCGGTATCGGCCCACGGCGTCACGGCGGCCATCGTGGAGGACAGCACATCCTCCTATGTTTCTTTCTTCAAGCCGGACGGAAGCACGCTGGAATGGGGCATCAAGACGGTTCTCTCCGGGAATGGGTACCTGATGGATGTGGCTGTCTCCCCGGACGGGACGCAGGTAATGCTTTCGGACGTGTACCTGTCCAGCGGTGTCCTGGGGAACCGCATTGTCTTCTATAATTTCTCCGAGTACGGCAAGAGTTACCCGGACCGCCTGGTGGGCGGTTTTGATGAATTCGGCCAGAACCTCTGCCCGAGGGTCAGGTTTTTGTCCGACCGGAGGGCGGTGGCATTTTCCAGCGGCAAGGTTGCCTTCTATTCCCTGGAAAATGTGACCAGCCCCGCGCTCTCGGCGATGGTGGAGCTGGAGGACGAGATCCGCGGCGTAGCGTGGTCAGACCGGTATGTGGCCGTCGTGACGGCCGACTCCGGCGGGGAGTACGACAGCCGGCTCCGGGTATACAACGCCAACGGGACGGAGGTTTCCAGCACAGGCTTTACCTTCGCCTGGCAGGGCATAGATGTGGACCGTGATTTCGTGATTCTCAGGAACGAGAATTCCTGCAAGATTATCGGCGTCAACGGGAAGGAACGGTTTACGGGAACCTTTGATTTCAGTTTTTCCAAGATTGCCCGGGGTTCCGGTATCAGCGACCTGATCATCACGGGGGGAGATACCGTGCGGGAAGTGCGTCTGAAATAAAACAGGAGGGAGATACATATGGCAAAGTGCTGTTTCGGTGTAGATGTGGGAGGAACCACGGTTAAAATCGGCTGCTTTGACAGCGCGGGCACTCTTCTGGACAAGTGGGAGATCCCGACGCGGAAAGAGGAGGGAGGAAAGTATGTCCTTCCCGACGTGGCGGCATCCCTGAAAAAGTACATGGCGGAGAAAGGGATCCCCATGAAGGGGGTGTACGGCATCGGTATCGGCGTGCCCGGCCCGGTCCTTCCCAACGGGACGGTGGAAGTCTGCGTCAACCTGGGATGGGGCCATACGGATATCATCGGCACAATCCGGCATGAATTCCACGGGGTCCATATCGCCGCGGGAAACGATGCCAATGTGGCGGCCCTCGGTGAAGTCTGGCGGGGCGCCGGCAAGGGCAGGAAAAACGCGGTGATGGTCACCCTCGGTACCGGCGTTGGCGGCGGCGTCGTCCTGAACCAGAAGATCGTGGCCGGCACCCACGGCATGGGCGGCGAGATAGGCCACATCCACGTCCGTGACGAGGACCAGGACACCTGCAACTGCGGCGGCCGCGGCTGCCTGGAACAGACTGCCTCCGCCACCGGGATAGTCCGGGAGGCCAGACGGCTCCTCAGGGAGAATCCGGAGACAGAATCCCCGCTTCGCGGCCTGGAGGAGGTGACGGCGAAGGATGTCTGCGTTTATGCGGCGCAGGGCGATGAGCTGTCCCTGAAAGCCCTGGACATCATGGCATTTTACCTGGGCCGGGCGCTGGCCGGCATCGCCATGGTCGTGGACCCGGAGGTGTTCATCATCGGCGGCGGCGTGTCCCGCGCGGGAAAGTTCCTCAATGACAAAATCGAGAAGTATTATCACGAATTCGCCCCTCTCAGCAAATCCAAGTCTGAGATTGTCACGGCACTTCTGGGAAATGATGCCGGAATCTACGGGGCGGCGAAGATGGTGCTGGATTAAGCAAAGGAGACAGATATGCTTGAAGATGCTAACAAGACTATAGTGATAGGACACAAAAACCCGGATACTGACTCCATATGCTCGGCCATCTGCTATGCGAGGTATAAAGAGAAGATGGTGGGCGGCACATTTATCGCGGGACGCGCGGGAAATATCAACCCGGAAACCCAGTTTGTGCTGGATTATTTTAAGGTGGAGGCGCCCGAGCTCATCAAAAGCGTGAGAACCCAGGTGAAGGACGTCGAAGTGCGCGAGACTAAGGGCGTGGACAAGAACATTTCCCTGCGGAAGGCCTGGGAGCTGATGCAGGAGGGCAATGTGGTCACGCTTCCTGCCGTCAACCGGTCAAACCGCCTGGAAGGACTGATCACCGTCGGCGACATTACCATGTCCTACATGAATGTGTATGACAGCACCATCCTGGCGAAGGCGAAGACCCTTTACAAAAATATCGTGGAAACCCTGGAGGGAGAGCTCCTCGTGGGGGATATCAAAGGGGTCTTTGATAAGGGTAAGGTCCTCATCGCGGCGGCCAATCCCGACGTCATGGAGTCCTTCATCGAGAAGGGAGACCTGGTGATTCTGGGAAACCGCTATGAGTCCCAGCTCTGCGCCATCGAGATGGAGGCGGCCGGCATCATTGTCAGCGGCGGCTCGGACGTATCCCGCACCATAAAGAAGCTGGCGGCCGAGCGGGGCTGCACCATCATCACAACCCATTATGATACCTACACCACCGCCCGCCTCATGAACCAGAGCATGCCCATAAGCTTCTTCATGAGGAAAGCGGAGGAGCTGATTACCTTCCGCAGCGAGGATTACCTCAACGATATCAAGGATATCATGGCAAGCAAGCGGTACCGCGACTTCCCGGTACTGAACCCGGCCGGGAAATATGTGGGGATGATTTCCAGGCGGAATGTCATCGCCGCGAAGGGCAAGAATGTCATGCTGGTGGACCACAATGAGAGGAACCAGGCCGTGGACGGCATCGAGGACGCGAATATCCTCGCCATTATTGACCATCACCGCCTGGGCACCATGCAGACCATACAGCCGGTGCTGTTCCGCAACCAGCCCGTAGGCTGCACGGCGACAATCCTCTACCAGATGTATACGGAGCACGGGCTGGAGATTGACAAGCAGACGGCGGGGCTGCTGCTTGCGGCGATTATCTCGGATACCCTGCTGTTCCGGTCCCCGACCTTTACGGACTGCGACCGCGAGGCCGCGGAAGCGCTGCAGAAGATCGCCGGTATCGACCCGGAGAAGTTTGCGGTGAAGATGTTCTCGGCGGGAAGCCAGCTGAAAGGCAAGACGGACGCGGAGATCCTCCACCAGGATTTCAAGAAGTTCAGTGCAGGCAAGGTGACATTCTGCGTCGGCCAGGTCAGCTCCATGGATGACGAGGAGCTCCGGGCCCTGGAGAAGCGGATGCCCGCCTATATGGAGAAGGCCCTCGAGGAGGAAGGGGTGGACATGCTGTTCCTCATGCTGACCAATATCCTCACGGAGACCACCATCCTGGTGAGCGTCGGACACGGCGCGGACCAGCTGGCGGAGGAGGCCTTCGGCGCGGCCGGAAGTCCGGACGGCGGAAGGATTCTCCCGGGGGTTGTGTCGAGGAAGAAACAGCTGATTCCGGCCCTCTCCTCGGCGATTGCCCAGTAAAAGGAAAAGAAAGGAATTTCGCACATGACGTTTGTTTATCCGGCGGTATTTACACCGGGCGCGGACGGGAACGGGGTAGACGTGTCGTTTCCGGACCTGGAGATGTGCAGGGCGCACGGCAGGGATTTTGAGGAGGCGGCGGACAATGCGAGGGAAGCCGCCCGGAACTGGATTGAGCTGGAGATGGAGGAAGCCGATTCGCTTCCTGCCGCCTCCCTTCCGGAGGACATTCCCGTCGGGGAGGGCAGCGAGGTTCGCAGCATTATGGTGAGAATCAAGCTGTTGCCTGACTATGACTGAGAAGCAGGTCTGGAAGCCGGGAAACATGCTTTACCCGGTGCCGGCTGTGATGGTGACTGCCGCGGACGGGAACGGGAAATCCGATATCATTACCATCGCTTGGACGGGAACGGTGTGCACCAACCCGCCGATGCTGTACATATCTGTGCGGCCGGAGCGCTATTCCTACCCCATGATCCGCGAAAGCGGCGAGTTTGTCGTGAATATGACCACTGCCCGGCTGGTCCGGGCGGCGGATTTCTGCGGTGTGAGATCCGGCAGGGACGTGGATAAATGGAAGGAGACGGGGCTCACCCCCGCTGAGGCGCAGAAGGTACGCGCGCCCCTTATCGCGGAGAGCCCGGTGAATATCGAGTGCCGGGTGACGGAAGTGAAGGAGCTGGGATCCCATCATATGTTCCTGGCGGAGGTCCTGGCCGTGGACGTGGATGAGAGCCTCCTGGACGAGAGCGGGAGGCTCGCGCTGGAGAAAGCGGACCCGGTGGTGTATTCCCACGGGGAGTATTACGGGCTGTCCGGCCTTCTGGGAAGCTTCGGGTACAGTGTGCGGAAAAAGGACCGCAGAGGAAATGGCCGAAAGAAAAGATAGGAAATGCGTCACACTCATCGGCATGCCCGCGGCGGGCAAGAGCACGGTTGGCGTGCTCCTGGCAAAGAGGATCGGCTACCGTTTTATCGACGGGGATCTGCTGATCCAGGAACAGACGGGGAAGCTCCTGAAGGAGATTATCGCCGAGCAGGGCATGGACGGCTTTATGGACGTGGAGAACCGCGTCAACGCGGCGATTGACGCGGAGTATGCCGTCATCGCCCCGGGCGGGAGCGTCGTTTACGGCAGGGAGGCGATGGAGAACCTGCGCTCCCTGGGCGTGGTGGTCTACCTGAAAATCAGCTATGAAGAGCTGGCGGCCCGGATCGGGGACGTGGTGGACCGCGGGGTTGTCCTGAAAGAGGGCATGACCCTGAGAGACCTGTACGACGAGAGGACCGCGCTGTTTGAGCAGTACGCCGACATCACCGTGGACGAGGAGGGAAAACGCTTCGGCCGCCTGGTGGATGAGCTGCGCGGGACACTGGAAAAGATGGGATATGCCCGCGGCGGCTCCGCGGGAAAAGAAGGATAGAGAAAAGAGGCTGCCGGCGGGCAGCCTCTTGCCGTTTCAGTCATGCAGGATATCCAGGATATGCTTCATCTGGTCCGCGGGAATCTGGCCCGGCGCGGAGGAGGCCCCGGCGGTGCCGAAGGTAAGGCAGGAGCCGAAGACTTCGCCGCAGAGGCGGCTTACGATACCCGGTTTCCCCATGGACATGGTGATGAGCGGCGTATCGCCGTACAGTTCCCGCATGGTCAGCGTCGCGTCCAGCAGCGTGAGGACGTCGCGGGCGCTGTTGGCCATGGCGGCGAATTTGGCAATATCCGCGCCCAGGACCTGCATCCGCCGCATGGTTTCCACAATCTCCTCCTTCGGCGGCGTATCCCGGAAGGCGTGGCGGGAAGCGACGACCGCGATGCTGCGGGCGTGGGCCCTCTCAACCATGTTCTTCAGGAAGTCATCCCCGCGGGAGAGCTCCACGTCGATCATGTCCGGACGGCCGGTTTCGATGGTGGAGATAAGGGTGCGCTCATATTCCTCATCCGTCAGGTCGGACATGCCCCCCTCCTGTCCGGTGCGCATGGTGTAAAAGACCGGGATGTCCCCGAGGACTCTGCGCAGGGTCCGGATGGCGGCGGCGGTTTCTTCCGGATCGTTCTTTATATTATAGTAATCCGCGCGCCACTCGACCAGGTCGCAGGGAAATGAGAGCGCGCGCCGGGCGGAAGCCGCGAGGCCTTCCCGGGTATCATCCACAAATGGGATGCAGATTTTCGGCTTGCCTTCGCCGAGGACAACGTTTTTCAGTTTGACGGTTTTCATGGGTATGGTCTCCTCAGCAGTATAATTCAATGCTTTAAAAGCAAAAAGCAACAGGTGAAGACAGTATACTCCGGATTTCCTGAAATGTCTATATATTTTTTCCTGGTGTGAATAAAAACTGACGGTACAATATTATACATAATATAAGAAATTTCTAAACACCTTGTTCCCATTGACAATTGTTATTTTTTGCGGGTATGATATAATCCTAAAACATAAAGGGGGCGTATCAGATGCAGCGGATGGAAGAAAAGATACTTGAATGCGGTGAAGTCCTGCCCGGAGGAATCCTGAAGGTGGGAAGTTTCCTGAACCAGCAGATTGATACGGTGTTTCTCCGGGAGATAGGCGAGGAGATCGCCCGTCTTTACGAGGGAAGCGGCGTCACGAAGATCCTGACCATCGAAGCCAGCGGCATCGCCATCGCGGCCGCGGCGGGCATCATCATGAAGGTCCCTGTAGTGTTTGCCAAGAAACACAAGACCAGCAACGTGGACGGAGCCGTCTACGCGGCCACGGTGCATTCCTTTACCCACGGCACGGATTACCGGGCCGTGGTCAGCACGGATTACCTGACGGCGGATGATACTGTGCTGCTGGTGGATGATTTCCTGGCAAACGGAAACGCCCTCCGCGGACTGGCAGAGCTCTGCAGCCTGGCGGGCGCGAAGGTCGCAGGCGCCGCGATCGCCATTGAGAAGTGCTTCCAGGGCGGCGGGGACGCGATGCGCGCGCAGGGGGTCCGGGTGGAATCCCTGGCAATGATTGAGAAGATGACCGATACGGACATTGTTTTCCGCCGGTGATCATATATTTAACCAAGTAACCGTTTTCTTAATAGTAAATTGTAATCTGATGCGGTTACGTTTTTTTCCGGAGGGAGGAAAAGAAATGAAAAAGAAAATCAGCATTTTTCTTGCAACCGTGCTTGCGGTAGGCACACTGGCGGCCTGCGGCGGCAGCAAGCCAGCTGAGACCACTGCTGCTCCGGCAGCCGAGACTCAGGCGGCAGAGGCCGAGGCACCGGCAGAAGAGACCGAAGCAGGCGCGGAAGCGGAAGCGGAAGCTCCGGCTGAGGCAAAGGACATCAAGGTCGGTTTCATCATGCTTCACGATGAGAACTCCACCTATGACCTGAACTTCATCAACGGCGCGAAGGCAGCATGCGAACAGCTCGGCGTGGAGTACCTTATCCGCACAAACATTCCGGAAGGACAGGAATGCTATGACGCGGCAGCAGATCTGGTTGACTCCGGCTGCGGCATTATCTTCGCGGATTCCTTCGGCCATGAGGATTTCATGATCCAGGCCGCAAAAGAGTTCCCGGATGTCCAGTTCTGCCATTCTACCGGCACAAAGGCACATACCGAGGGAG
>ONXW01000269.1 GCA_900321915.1 uncultured Eubacteriales bacterium | reverse complement strand
GGGAAAACAACCGTCCTGGCAGGACCTTCCGGGGTCGGAAAGTCTTCCCTGACCAATTATCTCCAGCCGGAGGCCGGGATGGAGATAGGGGAGCTGAGCCGCAAGATCAGCCGCGGGAAAAACACTACAAGGCACTCCGAGCTGTTTTTTGTGCGGAGGGATACCTTTGTCTGCGATACTCCCGGATTCAGCTCCATCTATGTCGACGGCAGCGGGGAAAAGGAACTGAAGGACTATTTTCCCGAGTTTTCCGCCTTTGAGGACGAATGCCGTTTCCTGGGATGCGTCCATATCGGAGAGCGGGAGTGCGGGGTAAAGAATGCGGCAGCCCGCGGGGAACTGGCAAAAAGCAGGTATGAGAATTACAGACTTATCTATGACGAATTGAAAAACAGGCGCAGGTACTGAGGAAAGGAGAGGTTTCGCATGATCATTCTCGCACCGTCCATTCTCGGAGCGGATTTCAGGAAGCTGGGAGAAGAACTTGAAGCAATTGACAGGGCCGGAGCCCAGTATGTCCATCTCGATGTGATGGACGGGGCCTTCGTACCCAGCATATCCTTCGGTATGCCGGTAATCGAAGCCCTCCGTCCCTGCTCGGGACGCGTATTCGATGTCCACATGATGGTGGAAGAACCCGGGCGGTATGTGGATGCCATGAAGAAGGCGGGCGCGGATATCCTCTGTGTGCACCAGGAGGCATGTATCCATCTGGACAGGACCATCCACCAGATCCGCGAAGCGGGGATGAAGCCTGCCGTCGCGCTGAACCCGGCGACCCCGGTGGAAACGCTCACGCATATCCTCCCGGAGGTGGACATGGTGCTTGTCATGTCAGTCAATCCCGGATTCGGCGGGCAGAAGTTCATCCCCTACGCGCTGGATAAGATCCGGGCGCTGCGGCATATGATAGATGAGAGAAAGCTGGATGTGCGTCTTGAGGTGGACGGAGGCGTCACCCTGGACAACATAGACGCCGTCCTCTCGGCCGGCGCGGATACCATAGTGGCCGGTTCGGCCGTATTCCGCGGTGACCCGGCAGCCAACACCAGTGCTTTCCTCGAGGTATTTTCAAGATATGAGTCATAAAAAATGTCTGATTGTCACGGGCGGAAAGGTGGATACCTGTTTCGCCCGTGAATTTATGAAAAACAGGGCGTGGGATTTCATTATCGCTGTCGACAGGGGGCTCCGTGTGATGGAGGAGCTTTCCGTGACCCCGAATCTGGTGGTCGGGGATTTTGACACGGCGGAACCGGGCCTGGTCCGGCGTTTCAGGGAGAACCCGGAAATTCAGTTCGAGCAATTCCCTCCGGAGAAGGATGAGACGGACACGGAGCTGGCGCTCATTGCCGCTGAGAAGCGGGGGTACAGGGAGGTGGACGTGCTCGGGGCCCTGGGAGGCAGGCTCGACCATGAATTTGCCAACGTACAGCTCCTTTTCCTGTACGCAAAACGCGGTGTGCGCGTCATTCTCTACGACCCGCAGAACAAGATTTACATCGCGAAGAGCGGAGACCGGTTTCCGGCAAAAGAGCTTTACGGGAAATATGTCTCCTTTATCCCCGTCAGCGATGTAATACGGGGACTCACTCTGCGGGGGTTCAAATACCCGCTGGAGAACAGGGATATCGCCACGGGGAGGTCGCTGCTTATCAGCAATGAAGTTCCGGAGGAGGGCCTCCTGACCTTTGAATCCGGCAGCATGATCTGCGTGGAATCTCACGACTGACCATGAAAAAATGTTAAAAATTGCATATTTTCACAACTGCAAATGAGTGCTACCATGTGCATAACAAAGAAGAGAGGTGACTGTTATGACACAGAGCAGGAATGTATCGTACAAAGTTGCTATGGTAGGGCTTCTCGCAGCTCTTTCTTATGTGGTTTTTACATTCGGCCAGATCCGGATCACGCTCCCGGGCGGTGACGCCACGTCCATCCATCTCGGGAATGCTGTCTGTGTGCTCGGCGCACTGCTTCTCGGCGGTGTTTACGGCGGCCTGGGCGGGGCGATCGGAATGACCATCGGCGACCTGATGGACCCGGTCTACGTGGTGTACGCGCCGAAAACATTTATCTGCAAGCTCTGCATCGGCCTGATTGCCGGGTTTGTGGCGCACCGTATCGGCAAGATTGACCAGAGTACGGATAAAAAGCATATTACACATTTTGTTATCCTGGCATCCTGTGCGGGGCTGCTGTTCAATGTGATTGCGGATCCCCTGATCGGATATTATTACAAGCTCCTGATCATCGGCAAGCCGGCGGCTGAGCTCACACTCGCGTGGAATGTGATGTCAACTTCCGTCAACGCCGTCACGTCGGCTGTCGTGTCCAGCGTCGTTTACCTGGCGCTCCGCCCGGCGCTGAGAAAGGCGGGGATGTTCGGAATACTGTCTGCGGAAGGCAAATGAAGGCAACATGGGAAAGATAAAAAAGATAGCTTTGATAAATGATATTGCAGGTTATGGCCGCTGTTCGATGACAGCGGCTATTCCTGTGATCAGCGCCATGGGCGTCCAGTGCTGTCCGATGGAAACTGCGGTACTGTCGAACCACACCGGATATCCGGACGCTTTTTTTGATGATTATACCGACCGGATGCCCGCGTACATGGATGCCTGGAAGCGTCTGGGCTTTTCTTTCGACGGGATCATGACGGGATACCTGGGGTCCCCGGCGCAGGCCGGCATTGTGGGGGAATTCATCCGCCAGTTCAAGTCGGACCAGACCCTGCTCCTGGTTGACCCGGCCATGGGGGATAACGGCGACCTTTACCGGGTCTGCACGGACGAGATGTGCGAGGCCATGAAAGACCTGATTCAGTACGCGGATGTCGTGACCCCGAACCTGACGGAGGCCTGCTTCCTGACGGATACGCCCTTTGCGGATCACGGCTGGAGCCGGAAAAAACTCACGGACCTTGTGTACCGGCTGCTGATGCTGGGCGCAAAATCCGTGGTTATCACCGGCGTGCCGCAGGGGGACAGGATGGTAAATGTATCCTGCGTGAACGGCGGGGAGGTCATCTTTACCGGCACACGCAGGCTGGGAGGCCATTTTCACGGGACCGGGGATGTTTTTGCGTCGGTGGTCTCCGCCGGAATCCTCCGGGGCATGGATCTCGCGGACGCGGTCCGTCTGGGGGCTTCCTTCACCGTCCGCTGCATCGCGCAGACGATGGAAGACGGGACACCGGAACAGGAAGGGCTTTCCCTGGAAACGTGCCTTCCGTATCTTCTGAAACAAAAACACTTTCCTGCGGGAGAATAATGAGTTATAATCATCGGGAATGCATGGTATCAGACAGTGCATCCCGAGATAAAAACGGGCAGGACCCATATGGAGGATTGAAATGTTAGACTTAAGATTTGTCCGGGAGAATCCGGAAGCAGTAAAACAGAACATCCGCAACAAATTTCAGGATAAAAAACTTCCGCTGGTTGACGAAGTGATCGAGCTGGACAGGAAAAACAGGGAAGTGATGAGAGAGGCGGAGGATCTCCGGGCAAACAGAAATAAACTTTCCAAGCAGATTGGCGGCCTGATGAAACAGGGAAAGAAGGAAGAGGCCGAAGAAGTAAAGCGCCAGGTCAGCGAGAGCGCCGCGCGGCTTGCAGAGCTGGAGGTCCAGGAGAAGGAACTGGCGGAAGAGATTAAAAAGCGCATGATGGTGATTCCGAACATCATCGACAAGAGCGTCCCGATCGGCAGGGATGATTCCGAAAATGTCGAGATTGAGAAGTTCGGCGAGCCGCTTGTTCCGGACTTTGAGATTCCCTACCATACCGCCATTATGGAGAGCTTCGGCGGAATTGATATGGATGCCGCCGGACGTGTCGCCGGAAACGGGTTCTATTACCTGCTGGGCGATATCGCGAGACTCCATTCCGCCGTTATCGCATACGCGCGGGATTTCATGATTGACCGGGGATTCACCTACTGTGTCCCGCCCTTCATGATTCATGGAAATGTCGTCAGCGGCGTGATGAGCTTTGACGAGATGGATTCCATGATGTACAAGATTGAGGGCGAGGACCTGTACCTGATCGGGACCAGCGAGCATTCCATGATTGGACGGTTCATTGACACGATCCTCCCGGAGGAGAAGCTTCCGCAGACCCTGACCAGCTATTCTCCCTGCTTCCGCAAGGAGAAGGGAGCCCACGGCATCGAAGAGCGCGGCGTTTACCGTATCCACCAGTTCGAGAAGCAGGAGATGATCGTTGTATGCAAGCCGGAGGACAGCCCGATGTGGTTTGACCGCCTCTGGAAGAATACGGTCGATCTTTTCCGCTCCATGGATATTCCGGTGCGCACCCTGGAGTGCTGTTCCGGC
>ONXW01000391.1 GCA_900321915.1 uncultured Eubacteriales bacterium | reverse complement strand
TCGGACCGTTTGGAATCCGGGCCTGTTTTTGGGGGAGAGAAGTTGAAAGGCAAAACAACAGCCCGTCCCTTCCGATGGAACGGGCGCCACCGGAAAGGAGGAACCGGAAATGCATGCAGTAAGTGAAGGATGTATCAGGATCAACGGCAGGGTGATCGACACCTACGGAAGGGCGGTCCTGGAAGCGGACACCGCGCTCCATGTCATCGCAGGGACGAGCGGGTACACGGGGAGCGGCAGGAGGGAAAAAGGAGGGAGGACCTACGCGAGGATCGAGTGCTTCTGCGGAGACTTCTTCTTCGACCTTGTCAGGGATGAAGAGGGAAATGCTGCGGGCATCGAGATCGCCTGCTGCGGTGACGACGCCCTGGAAGCGATCGCAAAGGCGCTCGGCTTCGTGAAGCAGGTCATCGATGAGGAGAGGTTCGATCTTGACAGTTAAGAAGGCTGAAGGGCCGGAAAGAGGTGCTGGATGAAAGCAATAGAGACTGAATACAAAGGATACCGTTTCCGATCGAGACTTGAGGCGCGCTGGGCGGTGTTCTTCGACAGACTTGGAATCAAATACGAGTATGAGCCGGAAGGCATCGTACTCAGTGACGGGACATACTATCTTCCGGATTTCTATCTCCCGGGGTTCCACTGTTACTTTGAAGTAAAGCGGGATGGTATACAGGACACGCCGGAAGGCAGGGAGGCTGTCCGGAGGATCCGCAACGGGGCGGATACCAATGAATGGGCCGGGATCATAGCATTCGGAGACCCGATGAATGACATTGTCCGGATCTACTGTCAGGAAAGCAATGACGGCAGCGCCGGCTATTATGAGGGCCCGGTTACCTTTGGCATACATCCTTCCCTCCATGAACCATACCTTTTCGCTGAATGGGACAGGCGTGAAAGAGTCTTTTATGACAGTTTTGGGGAAGACATGAAGATGATCCCCATGGAGACAGCGGAGTATGGGAAATATGTCTATGGTCATTTTGTGACCGGTCGTGTGCTGAATGCCCGGAAGGCCGCAAGGCAGGCGAGGTTTGATCACGGGGAAACGCCGGGAAGGAGGTGCTGATGAGGTTCACGATCTATACAGCGGATGTGACGGGGGTGCAGGAAAACTGCACCTATCCGCACAGGCGCGAGATCAAAGACGCCGCATCGCTCGCAGGGGCGGTGCGGAAAGACCATGTCTGCGCCGAATATGTAAATTGCTACAGAGGGAAGGACAACTTCATCGTCTCCGACTGTGTGGTAATGGATGTTGACAATGATCACTCGGAGGATCCCTCCGAATGGATCACGCCGGAATCTCTCGCGAAGGAGTACGGGGAAATAAAGTACGCCATTTGTTACAGCAGGAACAACATGAAGCAGAAAGGGCAATACGGTCCCAGGCCGCGGTTCCATATCTATTTTGTGACTGACCCGATAACGGACCATGAAGCCTACAGCGGCCTGAAGGAAGCGCTGCAGGCAATGTACCCATTCTACGACGATAATGCGTTGGACGCCGGCAGACAGATCTTCGGCAGCGATCCGGGAGAGGTCATCTGGCACGACGGGACAAAGACCATCGAGTCCATATTTGAAGATGACGACATCTCCCCCGTGATACCGGAGGGAAACCGGAACAGGGCGATGTATTTATGGGCAGTACGCCACCTGAAACGCGAAGGGAATACAGAAGGATCCGAAAGTGCGTATTACAGGGAAGCGGAAAAATGCCGTCCTCCTCTGGAGGATAAAGAACTGCAGACTATATGGCGCAGCGCTGTGCGGTTCTTTGAACGGAAGATCGTGACGGATCCCTCCTATGTGTCACCAAAGGAATTCAGGACCGGGATACCCGATAAATGGGAGGAGCCGATCCCGTTCGGGAAATACGAGCTTGAGGCTTTCCCCGTTGACGCGCTGCCGGAAGACATATCGGAATACGTCGCGGCGGTTGCCGAGAATACGCAGACACCTGTCGATATGGCGGGGACGGCGGCACTGACATTTCTGTCTGTCTGCATCCAGGGGAAATATGTTATCGAAGGCAAGCCCGGCTGGGAGGAACCGCTGAACCTTTTCTCCGATATAATCGCCAGCCCGTCGGAAAGGAAATCCGCCGTCCTGCGTGCGGTGGTGCGGCCCGGGGACAATTACGAAGTCCAGTATAACCTGAGGAACGCTCCCGCCGTGGAAGGAAACAGGATGCATAAACGCATACTGGAACGCAGGCAGAAGGCGATCGAGGACAAGGTCGCCAAGGGGCAGGCGGAGCCGGGCGATCTTGAGAAGATCGCGAGGGAGATCGCGGAGTTCAGGGACATAAGCCCGCTGCGGCTTTATGTAGACGACATCACTACGGAGAAGCTGGTCTCAGTCATGGCGGGGAACAAAGGCAGGGCCGCGCTGATCTCCAGCGAGGGAGGCATCTTCGATACCCTTGCCGGCATTTATACCAGGAACGTCAATATCGACGTCCTGCTCAAGGGTTACTCGGGGGATACCATCCGCGTTGACCGTATAGGCAGGGAAAGCGAGTGCATCATGGATCCGACACTGACCGTTCTTCTCATGACGCAGCCAAAAGTGATATCAGACGTGCTGAGTAACACGACGTTCAGGGGAAGGGGCTTGACGGCGAGGTTCCTTTACTGCCTGCCAAAGTCAACCGTCGGGGAACGCCGTTTTCAGAGCAGCCCGGTGCCGGATACCGTGTATCAGAGATACGAGCAGAAGATCGTCAACATGCTTGAGGAGGATTACCCTCCGAAGCCGGAGGTCATTACCCTTTCTTCAGAGGCTTCGAAGCTGCTGGCGGCATTTGCGGAAGAACTGGAACCGAGGATGAAGGCGGAATATGCGGAGATAGCCGACTGGGCGGGAAAACTCGTTGGAAATACGCTGAGGATCGCAGGGATCCTGTGCAGGGCGGGGATACACCGCGCGCCCGAGTTTCTCTATGAGAATGAACCTCTCGTGGTCGACGGGAAGACGATGGAGAACGCCGTAAGGCTGGGACGTTATTATCTGAGCCATGCACTGGCGGTATATGACGCTATCCCGGAGTCTTTCATGTACAAACAGGCTGACAGGATCCTGCGGATGATTAGGGACAGATCCATGAAAGGATTCAATCGGAGAGACGCCATGCGTTACTGCCAGGCGTTCAAGAGAGTCGACGAGATACAGCCGGTGCTGGACTTCCTGGAAGACTACGGCTATATCGCTTCGGTGAACAACCGCGCCTTAAATGGGAAGGGCCGGCCGGCTCTCCCCAAATATGTGGTGAACCCGGCGGTTTTGTCATAACTGTCATAGGGGGGCGGATATCCCCAATGACAGTTAACCGTTAAGAATAAAGGGCTTTCGATTTTTGTCATATTGTCATCAATTCCTATATAAAGGCAAAAAAGGTTTATTTCTTTCTTTCTAAATTTCCGCATTTATCCTTTTATGCCTTAGCGGTACTGACAATAAGACAAAAATCGGAAACGCCCATAAACAGGAGGTTTTCAATGTCTGTAAACGCTAAAAGCGGTTCTGACAGGACTGACACAAAAGAGAAGCATGTAGAACAGAAACTGGTCACGGCGGTAAAAGCCGCAGGAGGAATGTGCCCCAAGCTCGTATCGCCCGGAACGGACGGAATGCCCGACAGACTGGTGCTTTTTCCGGAAGGCCGGATCGGATTCGTGGAGGTGAAGGCTCCCGGGAAGAAGCCCCGTCCCCTGCAGGCAAGACGGCACGAACAGCTCCGGGCGCTTGGCTTCCCGGTCTTCATCCTGGACGATCCGGAACAGATACCGGGGATCATCGGGGAGGTGATGAAGTGATATACACGG
>ONXW01000365.1 GCA_900321915.1 uncultured Eubacteriales bacterium | reverse complement strand
TTTCGGCGAAGAGCCGGCCCGTCCGGACAATCCCGTATTCCGGGCTCCGAATGTGGTGGCAACGCCGCACCTCGCTGCCCTGACCCGGGAGGCGAAGACAAGGATGCATGTAAACAGCGTAAAAGGCGTGCTCGCGGTGCTTTCCGGCGTACAGTGGCCGGATGTGGTGGACCGGAGCGTGTATTCCGAAGCGTAAGGGATGCCTGCGGGCGGGCCCCGTCAGTTTGGAAAAGCCGGGAAAAAAGAAGGGAGAGCATATGAAAGAAGAATATCTTCTCACCACGGGAGCGAAAAGGCTTGAGAAAGTGGAGCCCTCGCTCATAAGGACCATTCTGGACAGGGCGGCAGCCCTCCGGGCGGAAGGCAAATCCGTCATTCCCTTCAGCGCGGGGGAGCCGGATTTCAACACGCCCTCCGATATCAAGGAGGCGGCCATCCGGGCCATCACCAACAATGAGACCCACTACGGTTCCAACCGCGGGTACCCGCCGCTCAGGAAGATCCTGAAGGAATACATCCTCCGGGAGACAGGGGTGGAATATGACGACGCCTGGGAGATCGTCGTCACCAGCAGCGCGGCGGAGGCCCTGAACAACGTGATTTTCTCCTTTGTCGACGAGGGGGATGAGGTCATCGTCATTACGCCGGCCTTTGTCTCCTATAAATGCCTGGTAAATATGTGCGGCGCGAAATTTGTCCCGGTCCCGATGGAGGCTGACCCGGAGAAGGGCTTCCGGGTTGACGTGGACGCCGTGGAAGCGGCTGTCTCCGAAAAGACCAAGATGCTCATCCTCAACAGCCCGAGCAACCCGACGGGCGCCGTGTTCTCATACGAGGATCTGAAAAGACTCTGCGCCCTCGCCGTGGAGCACAATTTTCTTATCCTGTCGGATGAAATATACAGCCGTCTGGTCTATGACGGGGCAAAATTTTATTCCGTGGCGTCGTTTGAGGGCATGAAAGACCACTGCATTATCGTCAGCGGCTTTTCCAAGACCTTTGCCATGACGGGATGGAGAATCGGCTACCTCGCCTCCGACAGGGCCCTTGTGAACCACATCATGCGCACGCATCAGTATTCCACCACCTGTTCGCCGACATTTATCCAGGTGGGACTGGCAGAGTCGATGGAATCGGAGCGCACGAAAAAACAGGTGGCGGAGATGACGGAGGCCTTTGCCGCGAGAAGAAAGCTCATCATGGAGCTTCTCGATGACATTCCGGGGCTCACCTACATACGTCCCTACGGCGCATTTTACATTATGGTCGACGTTTCCGCCCTCGGTATCAGCAGCATGGATTTCTCCATGAAGCTGCTGGAAGAAAAATATGTGGCGACGGTTCCTGCAGTGGGCCTGGATGATGCCACCGGGAAATATGTCCGCTTTTCCTACGCGACTTCCGAGCAGAACATCCGCGAGGGGCTCAGGCGTATTAAGGAGGTGGTCCTGGACCTGCAGAAAGGGGAGTAATACGGACGGTAAGAAGGGAAAGAAAAGGGAAATTATGAGGAGGTAACACTATGGGAGAAAAGGGAGTTATCAAAACTTCAATGACGGACAGTATCGTACTGATGCTTATTATTATCTGTGAGATCGTAGTCTGTGTGAGGTCGGGACTGAACCTTGAGATTCCGCTGTTCCTGACCTGGCTGATTCTGTTCCTGTTTTCCAAAGCGAAGAAGTATGACTGGAAGACCGTGGAAGGTTATATCCTTGACGGTGTCCGCGCCGGATACCAGTCCGTGATGATTGTCGCCGCGGTCGGCCTTCTGATCGGCACATGGATTCTCTGCGGATGTATTCCGACCATGATCTACTACGGCCTGAATATCATCAGCCCGAAAATTTTCCTGCCGGCGACGCTCATTCTCTGCTCCATCCTGTCCACAATGACCGGAACATCCTACGGTTCCGCCGCATCCGCCGGACTTGCCTGCATGGGAATCGGCATTTCCATGGGATTTCCGCCGGGACTGATCGCCGGTGCCGTTATCAGCGGCGCGCTGTTCGGCGATAAAATGTCCCCGTTCTCAGATACAACCAACCTGGCTCCGGCCATGGCCGGCGGCCAGCTGTTCCCCCACATCCGCTCCATGATGTACACCACACTGCCGGCCTGGGTTATCTGCCTGGTGGTGTACGGGCTTGTGGGAAGCCGCTATTCCACAGAGGGCTACGATCCGGCAACCGTCGTGGAATACATGAACGGGCTCTCGGCAAACTTCAACATCAGCGTGGCCTGCCTGATTCCGATTATCTGCGTTATCGTCCTGCTGCTGTTTAAGGTCCCGGCTCTGCCGACCATCCTTCTCGGCGCCGTAATTGGCGGCATCACCGCCATGGCTACCCAGGGTGCCGGATGGCTCGACGTGTTTGGCGTCATGAAGAGCGGATTCTCCATTGATTCCGGTATTTTCCTGGTTGACAAGCTGCTGAACCGCGGCGGTATCTCCAGCATGTACAACATCATGATGATCATGACATTTGCCATGGGCATGGGCAATGCCCTCGACAAGATGGGAGTGCTCGGCAACCTGATCGGCGGTCTTGTGAAGCGCATCAGCTCTGTACCGCAGCTGGTGGGAGTCACTATGCTGGTGGCCTATATCTCCAGCGCCATCGGATGCACCCAGTCCATGTCCCACGTCGTCACCGGCAAAGTCATGAATCCGGTTTACAGGGAGAAGGGCGTCGACCCGCATGTGCTCTCCAGGACCATGGAGGATTCCGGTACCCTGGGCGGCTGCCTCATTCCCTGGCACACCAACGCCGTGTACTTTGCGGGAACTCTGGGTGTTCTCTACAGTGAATACATCCCCTGGGTCCTGCTGAGCTTTATCGTGCCGATCCTGAGCCTTATCGCGGCATTCACGGGATACGCCATCTGGTACACTGACCCGGAGACAGGGGAGAGGATCTCCAAAGAAGAAGCGCCTATCAGTAAGGGCGCCGCTTCCCCGCAGGCATAACCGGGCGCTGCGGAAATACATGGCGGAAATATATGTCAGAAATGCCAGGGTTGCCGCGCGGAAAGCGCGGCAGCCCTCTTGAGTTTAAAAAATATCAGGAAATGTGAGAGGGGTACGGTATGGAAAGAGATGGATTCACAAGGGTGCTCATAGCGGCGGCATCGGAAGAGACTGCCCGGACGCTTTGCGGGGTGATCCCCGATGAATTCAGGACAGTCGGCTGCGTCCGGTCCATACGGAAGGCAAAACAGCTGGTTCTGGAGGAAAAGGCGGATATCCTCATTCGCTGCTCCCCTCTTCCCGACGAGACGGGAATCCGGGATGTCATGGAGCTGGGGGAATCCGGAACGGCGGGAATTCTGCTCCTTGTGCCGCAGGACTCTTACGCGCAGGCAGGCTGTACGGCCGGAAAGGCAGGCATCTTCGTCCTCGCCAGGCCCACGGGAAG
>ONXW01000205.1 GCA_900321915.1 uncultured Eubacteriales bacterium | reverse complement strand
CCAACAAGGTCCGCGTGAAGCCCCTTCGCGTCATTTTGAACGGCCTTGGCAAAGACGCCGCGATGATTATTTCCCGCATCAACGGCTTCACCTATGTGAAGACGGAATTCGACCCCTATAAGGAAGAAGTGACGGTCGTGTCCGAAACCGCGTATTCCGACGGCCCGCGCGCGAAGGTCCGCTGCTACGGCGCCGACAACGTCCCCGAAGGCGTTGCGATTATGCGTCTGGAGAACGTCGGCGTTTCGATCACCGGCAACTCCACCAACCCGACCCGCTTCCAGCATCCGGTTGCCGGCACCTATAAGAAATGGTGCACCGAAAACGGCGTGAAGTACTTCTCCGTGGCGTCCGGCGGCGGCACAGGCCGTACCCTCCATCCGGACAACATGGCTGCAGGACCGGCTTCCTACGGTATGACTGATACCATGGGCCGTATGCACAGCGACGCGCAGTTCGCAGGTTCCTCCTCCGTTCCGGCCCACGTCGAGATGATGGGCCTCATCGGCGCAGGAAACAACCCGATGGTCGGTATGACTGTTGCTACCGCGGTTTCCATCGAAGAGGCCGCAAAGGAAGGAAAGTTCTGATAAGGGACTGCTTCGGGCTGTAAGAGATGAAATAACATACAGGCGCCGCACCGGTTTTTATATCCGGTGCGGCGCCTGTTTTATCAATTCCGGTTTATTCCTCCGGCAGGATACGCATAATCACATCCCCGATCCGGACAATGTCGCCGGTCCCGACAGTGAGCGGGGCGACGGTGCCGTCAATGGGGGATACGATGGGATTTTCAAGTTTCATGGCCTCCAGGTGCGCGACGATATCGCCCGCCTTTACTTTATCGGCTTCTTTTACGTGAACGGCAATCAGCTTGCCGGGGATTCTGGCTTTGATATCCATGGCAGGTCCTTTCTGTGATGCACTATAACGGCATGTTTCCGTGCTTTTCCCCGATGGGTTTGTCAGCGAACAGCGCGAGGGCCGCGATGAGTTCCCTCCGTGTGTCGGCGGGGTCGATGACCATGTCAATGTAGCCCTTTCCCGCGGCATGGTAGGGGGCGGAGAATTTCTCTGTGTACTCATCCGCGAGACGTTTCCGCTCCGCGGCAGGATCTTCGGATGCAGCCAGCTCTTTCTTGAAGACGATGTCGACTGCCCCCTCGGCGCCCATGACTGCCAGCTCCGCGGTCGGCCAGGCGATGACCAGGTCGGCATTGCTCTCCCGGTTGCCCATGGCCATGTAGGCGCCTCCGTATGCCTTGCGCACGAGGACGGTGATCTGCGGGACTTCCGCCGCGTTGAAGGCGTAAAGCATCTTTGCGCCGTGCCGGAGGAGGCCGGAGTGTTCCTGGGTAATTCCGGGAAGGAATCCGGGCACATCCACCAGGCTGACGATGGGGATGTTGTAGGCGTTGCAGAAATTGACGAACCGCGCGCCCTTGTCTACCGCATTGAAATCAAGTACGCCGGCCATAACCCAGGGCTGGTTGGCGACAATGCCGCAAACCCTTCCTCCGATGCGGACCAGGGCGGTGATCAGGTTGTCCGCGAACAGGGGCTGCAGTTCCAGGATGCTCCCCTCATCCGCCAGCTGTTCGATCACCTTTTTCATATCATAGGCCTGCCTGCGGCTTTCCGGAAGGATTGTGTTGAGCTCCGGCCGGCTCTCGTCCCCGGCGGTGTATTCCCTGACAGGGGGCTTTTCCTTCGCGGAGGAGGGCAGGTAGGAGAGGACTCTCCTTGTCGTTTTCAGGAGCGCTTCATCGTCCGGCTCCGTCAGGTGGACTTCGCCTGTGATGGAGGCGTGGGTGTGCGCCCCGCCCAGCGTATCCGCGTCAATCTCCTCGAAGGTGACGGAAGCCAGGACGCCCGGTCCGGTGCAGAACATGCGCGCATTTTTCTCCGTCATCAGGACCAGGTCCGTCAGGGCGGGAGAGTAGGCTGCCCCGCCGGCGCAGGGTCCCATAATCAGGGTAAGCTGCGGGATCTTCCCCGAAGCGAGGACATTTGCCCGGAAGATTTCCCCGTACCCGGCCAGGGAATCCACGCCCTCCTGGATCCTGGCGCCGCCGGAATCATTGATGCCGATGAAAGGGGCGCCTTCCGTGAGCGCCATATTCATGACGCGGACGATCTTTTCCGCCTGCGCCTTGCCCATGGAGCCGCCCACGGCGGTGAAATCCTGGGCATAGACAAACACCTTCCTGCCCTCCACGGTCCCGTACCCGGTGACGACGCCGTCCGCCGGTATCTCTTTCGACTGCATGCCGAAGTCGGTACATGAGTGCCTTACAAACAGGCCGATTTCATGGAAGCTGTCCGGATCCAGCAGCAGGGCAAGGCGCTCCCTCGCGGTGAGCTTGCCGGAAGCGTGCTGCTTCGCGATAGCTTTCTCCCCGCCGCCGGCGGAGAGCCTTTCTGACCGGTCCCGGAGTTCCCGGATTCGTTCGTTTAATGTCATACGCATTCTCCTGTCTCTGCTTTGAAGTAATCAGATATCCCGGATTAATCGTTCAGTATAATTTTATTTTGCCATAGCCAAAAGGACGGAGACAATTGAATTTTTATAATATCAT
>ONXW01000319.1 GCA_900321915.1 uncultured Eubacteriales bacterium | reverse complement strand
CGCCATGTCCGGCCGGCAAAGCGCGGAAAGGGCGACAGGGATGTGAAGGAGACGGTCTCCCTCATCCTTCCGGACGGGTTGGAGTACATCGCGAACATTAAAGAAACCAACCGGAAGATTGAGGAGATTGTGGGTCTCACCAAGCCGCAGTTCATGCAGGTGGGCATGATAGCCCAGGGGGAGTTCATGAAGCTTCTGCGGGCGAAATCCGACGAGAAGAAGGAGATATTCCGGAGACTTTTCGGCACCGGTTTCTATGAAGAGATCGTGAATGAACTGCAGAGGCGCAAGAACGGGCAGATGGCGGAGATCGCCCGGATCCGCACAAAGTGCCAGGCGGAGGCGGCTCACATCCGGCTCCCGGAGATCTCCGCGGATACCCCGGACAGACAGGCGGCAGAAGAGCCTTACGCCCCGGAGGAGGCGGAGACAGTGTCCCGCGCAAAAGAACTGCTGGGGCGCATCCTGTCAGCGGAACGCATGTCAGTGACCGACATCGAGGCCCTGCTGGAAGAGCTGTCCGCCCTTCTGGGCTTCCTCGGGGCCAGGGAATCCGCGCAGAAAGACCTGTCCGCGCAGGCCTCTAAGGAGCGCGATACGCGGCGGGATAACCTGACAGACGGGCGGAATCTCCTGAAATTCTTCAGCCAGAAGGAGAAAGCGGGGGCGGAGCTCGCGGAATATGACGCCCTGCAGGAGGAGATTCGGGGGAAAGAAATCCTGGCGGATGCCCTGGCGGCGGCCTGGGAGATCGAGGGCGCCGAAAGGCTCCTTTCGGACAGCGCCCGGCTCCGGAAGGAGACGGAAGAGAAGCTTGCGCGGGAGAAAGACGCGCTTCCCGGACTTGCGGAAAAGCTGCGGATTGCGGAAGAACTGGAAAATGCCGCCGCGAAGGCGCTGGAGGATGCCAGGGACCGGGAAGGAAAGACTGCCGAGCGCACCGCGAGGGCGGAGGATTTCCTGAAGGGCATGGAGGAAGGCAAAAAGGCCGCGGACCTGCAGAAGAAAAAGGTGGAGAAGGCCTTTGCCGCGGCAAAAGCGGCAGGAGAGGCCTATGAAAAAAAGAACCGCGAATATACCGGGAAGCAGGAGCTGTTCCTGAATTCCCAGGCAGGATTCCTCGCCCGCGAGAGATTAGAGCCGGGAAAACCATGCCCGGTCTGCGGTTCCCTCGACCACCCGCACCCGGCCAGGCTTCCGGAAGGCGGGGAAAAGCTTTCCCGCGCGGAGATCGAAGCCCTGGGGCAGGAGGCCCTTGCGCTTTTGCAGGACCGCCAGAAGAAGGACGCGGCGGTGAGCGCGGCGGCGGAGGTCCTGGCGGAAAAGCAGAAAAATCTCCGGGAGGAGACGGAAGCATTTGCCAGGTGGGCCGCGGAGAATCTTCCAGGCATATCCGCCGGGGCAGCCCGCCTTTCGGGGGAGGAAGAGACGGAAGACCTCTCCGCGCTCCGCGAAGACCTCCTGCGGATAGAGAAGGAGAGCGCAAAAGAGGCAGCGGGGAGAGATACCGCTTACCGGGAAGCCAGGGAAGGCGCCCGGAAGGCCCATGCGGAGCACGACCACGCGAAAGCGCTGATCGCCCGCTATGAGGAAGACCTGCCGAAGTTCAGTCTCTCGGAGAAGAACCGGCAGCAGGAGAAGGATTCGCTCCTGTCGGAAAAGAGGGAAGCACTACTCAGATGGGCCTCCGCCGGGGAAGCCGGCGCGGATACCGCGGCGGACGCATCCGGGGAGGGGATCCCTGCCCGGGCGGACGCCGAAAACACCTGGCGGATGCTTGTCCGGGATTACCCGAAACCGGAGGAATCCCGGATCCGGAAAGAGGTCGCAGCCTTCCGCGAAAAGAAGGCCGCGGCAGGGGCAGCGTATGCCGCCGCGGAGGAAGGGATCGCCGGACGCGAAAAACCCGACTTACCGCTGCTGGAAGAGGCGGCGAAGGCGGCGGAGGCAAAAGCGCGGAACGCGCAGGAGAGCCTTTCGGCGCTGCAGGAGATCCTCCGGGCCGACCGGGAGGCGCACAGGATTCTCTCGGAGACCATGGAACAGCGGAAGGCGGCAGTGGAGATTTACCAGAAGACGGAGACCATGTACAACCTGCTGGCCGGGAAGGTGACAGATTCCCGCATGGATATCGAGACCTTTGCCCAGCGGTACTACCTGGAGCGGATTCTCGACGCCGCCAACCTCCGGTTCCTCGAGATGTCCGCCGGGCAGTTTGAGCTGCGGATGGTGGATCTCTCGCGGGCCGGCGAGGGCAAGAACCGGGGCCTTGACCTGATGGTGTACTCAAATGTTACCGGAAGGGAGCGGGAGGTACGCACCCTCTCCGGCGGCGAGTCCTTCATGGCGGCCCTCTCCCTGGCCCTGGGAATGGCGGACCAGATACAGGAGAAATCATCCTCCATCCGCCTGGAAGTCATGTTTATTGACGAGGGTTTCGGATCCCTGGACGACCACGCCCGGGAGCAGGCGGTGAAGGTGCTTAAGCGCATGGCGGGCGGAACGCGCCTTATCGGCATCATTTCCCACGTGACGGAGCTGAAGCAGGAGATCGAGGACCAGCTGATCGTAGAGAAAGATGACGAGGGAAGCAGGGTGCGGTGGCAGAACAGCTGAAGACGTGTCTTGAATTTTATCATAATTTTTCTTGAGGATTAGCGTGAATCATTATAAAATGAATTCATATTGAAAAGTAGAATAGCATCTTCGGGAGTTGCGCAAGAGAATGAGAAAGAAAGATATCAGGCAGTTTTACGATAATTTGTATGATGAAGTGAGCGCGCCGGGGCTGGACGCGGATTTTGACGCCATCCTGGACAGGGACTGGTGGGAAAGCCAGCTGGATGAGATGCTCCCCGTGCGGGAGCGCTTTACCTGCGCGCGCATCCTGGAAGCGTGCCGGCCGGGAATGGACATTCTCGGGAAGGAACCGGAGGAAGGGTGGCTCTCCTTTACCTACCGGTACGCCTGCCACATCCTCTATCCGGAGCCGGAGTTTACGGAGCAGTATGTGCCCAGCAAAGCGGCCCTGTTCTTCCTGCGCGTTCTGCAGTTCTTCTTCGACCTGGAGCGGCAGCATATGGCTTTCGACCCGATGACGGACTTTGTCTTCCTGGATGAGATGGAAGTGGCAAAGTTTGAGACAGCGGCGGAGTACCGGAGGTTTGTCCGGTTCTGGCGGGAAGAGTTTGTCTACGAGATGATGCGGCTGAACGCCGAGGCGACGAAGTTTAGGACCCTGCAGCACATCGCCGGGGTTCACTATGTGGCGATGCACATCGGGCGGGGCATGTACGCGGCAGGATCTTCCATTGACCTGGCGCTTCTCTCCGGCGCGGCGGCAGGGCATGATCTGGGCAAATTCGGCTGCAAGCCGAACGAGAAGGTTCCTTTCATGCACTATTACTATACGGCGCTGTGGTATGAAGGCCACGGCCTCCCGTATATCGGCCATATCGCGGCAAACCATTCCACCTGGGACCTGGAACCCCAGAACCTGTCGGTGGAGGCGCTGTCCCTGATCTATTCCGACTTCCGCGTCAAGTCTAGCCGCGGGCCGGAGGGCGAGGAGATCATGCACATCACCCCCCTGGCCGACGCTTTCAAGACCATCCTGGGCAAATTTTTCAATGTGGACGAGAAAAAGGTGCAGAGGTACCGGTTCGTCTACTCCAAGCTGCAGGATTTTGAGGCCTTCATGCGATACCACGGCGTCGACGTGAACCTGGACGGAAAAACGGAAAAGCCGAAGGAGATGCCGCTGCCGGCCCTGCAGACGCCGGACCAGGTGGTGCAGTCCCTGGTATTCATGGCGGTGGACCACAATCTCTCTATCATGCAGCGCATGATGGCGGAACGGAACTTCGGAAACCTCCTGGAGGCTGCCCGGAGCGAGAAAAACTGGAAAAATGTCCGCGCTTACCTGAACATTTTCCGGGAGTATTTTACCTACGCGAACGACATGCAGAAGGAGCAGACGCTTCAGTTCCTGTATGAGCTGTTCATGAACCGGGACGGGGAAATCCGGATCCAGAGCGCGGCGCTTCTCGGCCAGATCATTGCCCAGTTCAACGCGGGATACCGGAAACGCCGTCCGGAGGGCATGAAAGACATCACCCAGGAGAAGGTCCTGTCCCTGTGGAAACAGTACCTGGGGCAGACCATCCGCCCGGATTACCGCCTGGTGGATCTGCAGCAGAAGCGGATCCGTTCCCAGGTGAAAAATATCCTCCAGTCCCTGGCAAAGCACGCGGAGCCGGGAGATATGCCCATGTTCCTCGGGGAGCTCATGGAATGGTACCGCTCCCCGCAGGAGAAGAGCGAGGATGAGCTCTTTGTCCTGATGAACGCCGTGGAAGTGATGCCGTTTGAGATGCTTTCCGCCGGGGAGCGCATGGATTTGACGGAATGCGCGCTGTACTGCTCTGACAGGCCCGAGGAGGAGATGCGGATCTCGTCCTGGAGGGCTTTTGAGACCATCAGCAGTGCCTGCAGCGAGGACAGCGGCATCAGGGAGCTCCTGATTTCCGCCGTGCGGCAGAAGAATCCCGGGAACGCCCACATGTACAATTTCCTGAGATACCGGATCCTGGAAAACCTGGGAGAGGATTCCGAGGAGTACCGCGCAATGGTATTTGACCGTGACATTGTGTCGGAACTGTTCCTGGACAACCTGAAAACGGGAACCCACTGGGTGGCCAAGGCCATCAACATCCGCATCCTGGAGGAGTATGTGGTCCGCGGGGACAGGAAGCATTCCCTGCATATCGCGGCCCATCTCTCCAACATGCTCAAGCTGAACGGATATATGCTGGTGCGCACCACGGCCGGAAGCGCCCTGCTGAGCCTGGGACCGGCGCTCCGCGTGGACCAGTGGAATGAGATCGCGGTGGAAATGCTGCGGGACCTGGAGATCGGCGAGACGGATTACTCGCGCACCATCCCGCTGTGGCTCGGCCAGATTGCCCTGTGGCTTCCGCCGGAGCAGCTGGATGAGCTGCTCCACGCCCTGTCCGAGACCATGACGGGGACTTCGGAATATGCCGCCGCCGCCGTGATCGATACGGTGGGAGCGATGCTGGAGCATTATCCGATCTACCGGACACGGTTTACGGAAGAGACAGAGTCCGGGAAAAACCGCTGGAAGCGGATGGTAGGCATGCTGCTGGCAGGGATGGCCAATTACCGCGAGATCGTCCGCCAGGAAGCCCTTCTGGTGATCGGCCAGCAGGTATTCGGGTCGGAGCTGCTCTCCCTGGAGGAAAAGAGATCCATCTTCTACGCCGCCTGCAGCAAGATTTTCTTCCAGCTGAAGGAGAATCCGGGAAATGAGCTGACCCACTTTTACCGCGCCTCCTGCCTCTCCAGCCTGTACCGTTTCATCACGGAATACCGGCTGCTGGTAGGGGAATTTGAGATGCACAGCCGGAAGAAGGTCGCCTTCTTCCCGGGAACATTTGACCCCTTTACCCTCTCTCACAAGGGCATCGCGAAGATTATCCGAGACATGGGATTCGACGTGTACCTCTCGGTGGATGAGTTCTCCTGGTCCAAGAAGGCCCAGCCCCACTTTATCCGCCGCCGCATTGTCAACATGAGCACTGCGGACGAGTTCCACATCCATCTCTTCCCCTATGAGATCCCCCTCAGTCCCGGCAATGCGGACGACATGCGCAAGCTGGGGGAGATTTTCGGGGACCGGGAGCTGTACCTGGTGGTGGGCTCCGACGTCATCGCCAACGCCTCCTTCTACCGGGAGAATTCCACGAATGACGTCATCCGGAACATGAACCACATCGCCTTCCGCCGCGTGGGGGATGAGGCGAGCGATTCCAAATACAACAGGAAAATGATGAAGCAGATCCGCGGAAAGCTCATCGAGCTGGAGCTCCCGGCGGAGCTGAAGGAGATCTCCTCCACGAAAATCCGCGAGAACATCGATATGAACCGGGACATTTCCAACCTGATTGACCCGGTGGTGCAGGAATATATCTACAATAACGGCCTGTACCTGCGTGAGCCGGAGTACAAGCCGCTCATCATTGCCAGGGCCATCACCTTCGAGGAGGCGGACCCGCCCTATCCGGGCATCGAGGAGGAGCTGGAGGGGACTCTCCTGGCGGGAGATCCCGAGGGACCGGCCCTTCTCAGGGCGCTCCACAAGAGCGGCGACAAGCTGATGATTCTCCGCAACCACATGAACGACAACCGGCCGGTGGCATTTGCCAGATTCCGCTACCTGGCGTCGGAAGAGCTGTTCGGGGTGCTGGGGGACATCCGGATCTGCGATATGATCCGCTCCAGGACCACGGGCGACGTGCTGCTGATTTCCGGGTTCTACGCCGGGAACCGGCCGGAGATCCACGACGCGGAACAGCTTCTCCTGACGGAGCTTATCATGTATTCCTTCGGGCACCGCTGCGATTACGCGGTATTCTATCCGGAGGGCGGCTCCTATACCAACCGCGTCGCCTCGGCCATGGTGCGGCAGGGGTTTGTGCACCCCGAGGAGGCGCCGGAGAACACGGCCATCTACGTGGTGGACATGCATGCGCCGGTGATGCTGCTGGCCAATATGGAAACCACGCTGAAGGAACCGTTCTCCTCCAATGAGCGGATCCTGAAGGTGATTCACAACGCGCAGCAGGAGCTGCAGCACAGCATGGCGAAGCTGTATCCCGGACAGCTGGTGCTTTCCGTGTCCGCGTCCGTCCTCTACCACCGTATGGTGGACAAGGTCGTGCAGATGAACCACGTGCCGCGGGAGGTGATGGTGCCGAGGAAGCTGGGCGAAATGATGTGCGTTCCCTTCGGCAAGATTCTCCGCGGCGGGGTCATGCCCAACACGGTGACAAAGACCATCCACACCGACAAGGTTTACGACCCCGACCTTCTGGGATGCAGCGTCGAGGCGTTCCCGAACTATACGCCGCTGCCCACCCAGGTCAAGGCCATCAAGTCCTTCGGCCGGCCGGTCATCCTGGTGGATGACGTGCTGAACCGGAGCGGCATCCGTATCTCCACCCTGGCGCCGATGCTGCGCAGGGAGGGCGTGGATGTGAGAAAGCTCCTGGTGGGCGTGATGACGGGCTACGGCCGGGATATGCTGGCCTCCATGGGACTGTCCGGCGACTCGGTCTACTACGTGCCGAACATGCGGAACTGGTTTGCGGAGTCCTCCCTCTATCCCTTCATCGGCGGCGACCAGGTGCGCCGGGCGGAGACCAAGGTGGCGGGGCTGGAGCCCTCCATCAACCTGATCCGTCCCTACACCCAGCCCGCGCTGGAGGGCACCACGGACGAGGCAGCCTTCGAATTCAGCGCCTGCTGCATCCGGAACGCCCGCGACGTGCTGCTGGTGCTGGAGCAGGAATACCGGGCCCGGTTCGCCAGGAACCTGACCCTGTCCCGGCTCTCGGAGGCCATCATCCTGCCGCTCTGCCCGGACCGCGGGGACTGCGTGGAGTACGACCCGAACCTGGCAGCCTCCGTCTATCTGGAAAATGACCTCGAGATGCTCAACCGCACCAGGGCCAACACGGCCCGCACCCAGAACTACTACGGGGAGCGCAAGTTTTAAACCTGAAGGCATATAAATACAGAAAAAGTACATTCCCGGGGATCGGTCTGCGACCAAGGTCCCCGGGAATGTACTTTTTCTTTGTATAATCGATAATATGGCAGGTTTACCTGTAACTGTCCTGCCGTAAGCTCATTAACAGGAAAGAACTTCAATCTTCGGTATTATCCACAAAAAAGTACACTCGACGGGACCTTGGTCGGAGACCGATCCCGGAGAGTGTACTTTTTTGTATTACCTTTTATCGTGGTCAATGAATTCGAGGCATATTATCGCCGCGACGGCAAAGATTGCGGCGTAGATGACCAGGTAAATCCAGAAATGAGTGAGATTGTCGGCGGAAAACAGGTATTCCGCTTTCTGTGTATACTGGCCGGAGGCCTGGATGAATTCCGGAATTTT
>ONXW01000204.1 GCA_900321915.1 uncultured Eubacteriales bacterium | reverse complement strand
CCTCATCATCGATCTTCATTCCGGCGAGGACCTCCGCCTCAGGGATATTGGGGGTCAGAACAGTCGCCAGCGGAAGAAGTTCTTCCGTAAGAGTCCTGACAGCGTCATCGCTGATAAGTTTTGCGCCGCTGGTGGCGACCATGACCGGGTCGACAACAATATTACGGGCATTGTACTGCCTGAGCTTCTTCGCGATCATCGAGATGAGCGCCGAGGAAGAGACCATGCCGATCTTCACGGCGTCAGGATAGAGGTCGGTAAATACCGCGTCTAGCTGCTGTCCGAGAAACTCGTCCGTAACTTCATAGATCCCTGTAACGCCGGTGGTATTCTGGGCTGTCAGGGCAGTGATCGCGGATGTGGCAAATACGCCGTTCGTGATCATTGTCTTGATATCTGCCTGAATTCCGGCGCCTCCGCCGGAGTCGCTTCCGGCGATAGTCAATGCAATCTTCATTTCAGTCCTCCTTGTGGTATGTGATGCATTACTTTTATATAGCGGCGGTAAGTGGTGCCCCCGACCCGCCGCTTATTATCCCTTCCGTGTGCCTGCGCAGCCCGGGGCAATGTATACTGCACTGCCGGCTCACAGCACAAAAAACGGCTGCCCTGATACAGGACAACCGCTCCGCGACAAAAGAAATATTTCCCTACGTTGGCATTATCCAAATCAGGTCACAGGTCGAAACATTGAAATGTTTCCTCTCAGCCCCTAAGAAGGAGCTCCCTTCATTATTGAATGTTATATCATAAAATGTTTAAAAAAACAAACGGAGATGGAGGGATTTGAACCCTCGCGCCGGTTGCCCGACCTGCCGCATTTCGAGTGCGGTCCCTTCAACCACTTGGGTACATCTCCAAAGTGCCGCTCCACTGCGCGGCACGGTTTATTATACTAAAGAATCACCGGTTTGTCATCTGCTTTTTTCCGCCCGCAGGATGGTCCCGCCGCCCGCGATGACGCCGCCGTCGTAAAAGACGGCAGCCTGCCCGGGGGTGATGGCCCGCACCGGGGAATCAAAGATAACCTCCGCCTCATCCTCCCCTGTACGCCGGACCAGGGCATTTTCGCCCCGGTGCCCGTAGCGGATTTTCACCGAGGCCGGAAAGCTCTCTCCGACGGCCGGCGCTTCCCTCGCCATCCAGTTGAGGTCCCGGCACATGAGCCGGCCGGAAAAGACGTCGCTGCCCTCCCCGATGACGACCTCATTGGTCTCAGGACGTATCTCCGTGACAAAGACGCGGCGTCCCATGGGAAGGTCCAGTCCGCGGCGCTGTCCGACGGTGTAGTGGATGATACCCCTGTGGCGTCCCAGGATATTCCCGTCCTTATCCACGAAATTGCCGCATTCCGGGACAATCCCCCGGTCCCGGGCGATAAAGCCGGCATAGTCGTTGTCGGGGACGAAGCAGATTTCCTGGCTGTCGGGCTTGTGCGCCACAGGGAGCCCGGCTTTCTCCGCGATGGCACGGATCTCCGTCTTGGTATACGCGCCGTCCGGCATCAGGGTCCTGGAAAGCTGTTCCTGGGTCAGGTTGTAGAGAGCGTAGGTCTGGTCCTTTTCTTCCGTGACGGATTTCTGTACCGCCCACCGCCCGGACGGCAGCTGAATGACCCGCGCGTAATGGCCCGTGGCGATACAGTCCGCCCCGATCTCCATGCTGCGCCTGAGCAGGGACTCCCATTTCACATGGCGGTTGCAGGCGATGCAGGGATTCGGCGTCCTGCCGCTTATGTATTCGCTGACAAAGTAGTCGATGACATTTTCCCGGAATTCTTTCCTGAAATTCATGACATAGTGGGGAATGCCGATGGTTTCCGCGACCCGCCGGGCATCCTCAACGGCGCTCAGGCCGCAGCAGCCGCCGTTTTCCTCGATGGCCGCCGTCTCCTCGTCCTGCCATATCTCCATGGTGACGCCGATGACGTCATACCCTTCCTGCCGCAGGATCCACGCCGCGGCGGAGGAATCCACCCCGCCGGACATGCCGACCACAACCTTCCTGTTCCTATGGTTCCAGACTTCCATTTCTCTTCCTTATCTCCGTCACCGATTCCTTCAGTATATCCACCGCCCGGTCAATTTCCTCCATGGTGTTTTCCGGGCCCACCGTCATGCGGACCGCGCTCCGGGCCAGCTGCTCCGGCAGGCCGACAGCCAGGAGGACATGGGACGGGTCCAGGGACCCCGACGCGCAGGCGGAACCGCCGGAGGCGCAGACACCTTTCATATCCAGCATAATCAGCAGGGATTCCCCGTCCACACCCTCCAGGGCAAAGTTCGCGTTGTTCGTAAGGCGAAGGCCGGCCGAATCCGGTACCGGACAGCCGTTCAGCCGGGAGCCCGGGATTTCGGCCAGGACGCGGGATACCAGATGGTCCCGGAGCTTACGCTCTTTTTCGCGGTTCTCCGGAAGCCCTGCCATGGCGAGCTCCACCGCCCTGCCCAGTCCCACGATGCCCGGGGTATTCTCCGTCCCCGCGCGCCTGCCGCGCTCCTGGGCGCCGCCCCTGATGAAGGACCGGAGCCTGAGCCCCCGGCGGATGTAGAGAAATCCCACGCCCCGCGGGCCGCCGAACTTGTGGCCGCTGGCGCTGAGAAGGTCAATTCCCAGTTCATTTACCGGAAGCTCCATGTGGGCGAACGCCTGCACCGCGTCCGTGTGGAACAGGACGCCGTGTTCCGCGGCAATCCTGCCTATCTCAGCGAGGGGCTGGATGGTGCCGATCTCATTGTTCGCCGCCATGACGGATACCAGCACCGTGTCCGGGCGGATGGCCGCCTCCAGCTCCTCCGGGGAAATGCGGCCGCACCTGTCCGTGCCGAGATACGTCACCTCGAAGCCGCGCTCCTCCAGGTACGCGCAGGTGTGCAGTACCGCGTGGTGTTCAATCTTCGTGGTAATGATGTGTTTTCCGGGGCGGATCCGCTTCGCCGTTTTCGCGGCACTCGAAAGCTCCCTGCCGCCTTCGGCAAGACGGGCCTCTCCCGCTTCTGCCGCCGCGATCAGGGCCCAGTTGTCGGATTCGGAACCTCCGCCCGTGAAATAGATCTCGCTCTCCTTCGCCCCCAGCGCCGCCGCCGTCTTCGCCCTGGCAGCCGCGATGGCACGCCTCTGTCCGGCGGACATGGAGTAGATGGAGGAAGGGTTGCCGTAAATATCCGTAAAATACGGCAGCATGGCCTCCACGACTTCCCTCCGGGCCGCCGTGGTCGCCGCGTGATCCAGATAGATGTATTTCTTACCCTCGTTCATGGCAATAACCCCGTGGGAAATGCCCCTGCGTTCCCGGCGCGGGAACAGCCGCGGAAGACATTATCCCAGATAAATCTCCGGCTCCGCCCGTCTCGTGTAGTTCTTCTCAAGATAAGCCACATGGGAGAGGAACGCCTCGTCCTCGAAATGCTTCGCCCCGTGGGGACATTTGCGCACGCAGGCATGGCATTTGATGCACGGGCCCGGCACCTCCCGCACGTCCTCGTGGCTGATGGATCCCATGGGACAGACTCTCGCGCACTGCCCGCAGCGGTCGCACTTCGTCACATCCGTCACCACCTTCGCCTTCAGGAACTTCGCCGGCTGTCCGTCCATGCCGAGGGGCGTATAGTACGGCCCCACAGGCGCGCCCTCCCGGATCCGCGGCACAGAAAGGTCCGATACGCTCTCCGCGCCCTCAGCGCGCTCCGCGATCCGCCTCGAGAATTCGAACACAACCTCCATGTCCCGCACGTCCGGCCTGCCGTCCGCGATAATATCGGAGAATACGTGCCGGCAGACAAACGCGCCCGCGGCAAATACCCGGAACCCGTTCTTTCCGAGCTCTTCCGTCAGCTCCGTGAGGGAACTGTCAAAGTTCCGGTTTCCGAAGGTGACCACCGCGGCTGCCGGGGTATCCTGGCCGTGGAACAGGGTCTGCACAAAGGGCAGAATCTTGTTGGGGACGCGCCCCGCGTAGGTCGGAACGCCGAAGATCACCAGGTCCTCCGGCCCGAAGGTGTACTCCCTCTTCCTGCTCTCCGGCAGGGTGAAATCGATGGTCTCCACCTCGGCGCCGAGCTCATCGGACAGGGAGATGGCGATGGCGTCCACGACTTTTCTCGTATTGCCGACCGCGCTGAAATATACCGCTTTAATTCCTTCAATCCTCATAATGCATGCCTTCCTTTCTCAGTTCTCCTTTGCCCTGTCGATAATGGCAAAGAGCTCGTCAATATCCGACTCCTTCGTGGACCAGCTGGCGGCAAAGCGCACCGCCGTGTGTGTCTCATCCGTCTTCTCCCACTCTTCGAAGAGTACAAGCTTCTTAAGCTTTTCCATCTCCCCGTTCTCCAGGATGATAAACTGCTGGTTTGTGGGGGAATCGATCATAAACCGGTACCCGCGCCGGGCAAATCCCTCTTTCAGCTTCTCCGCCATATCGATGGTATACCGGCCGATGTCAAAATAGAGATTATCCGTAAACAGGACGTCAAACTGCAGGCCCAGCATCCATCCCTTGGCCAGGAGCGCACCGTGCTGCTTGACGATGGTCAGGAAGTGGTCCGGCATGTTGTTCTTCGTGAATACGATGGCCTCGCCCATCTGGGCGCCCACCTTGGTGCCGCCGATGTAGAACACGTCGCAGAGCCTGGCCACATCCTGCAGGGTCACGTCGGTCTGCCGGCTCATCAGGCCGTAGCCGAGCCTCGCCCCGTCAAGGAACAGGGGAATGCCGTATTCCCGGCACACAGCCGAGAGGGCGGAGAGCTCCGCCTTCGTGTAGAGCGTTCCCGCCTCGGTGGGATGGGAGATATAGGCCATACCCGGGAAAACCATATGGTCATAGGCGGGATTTGCGCGGAAGGCCTCCAGGAAGTCCCTGAGGTCTCCCGCGTCCATCTTTCCCTGGCGGGACGGGACGGTGAGGACCTTGTGCCCCGTAAACTCGATGGCGCCGGACTCGTGGACATTGACATGCCCTGTCTCGGCGGAGACCACGCCCTCGTAGGACCGCAGCATGGAATCAATGACGATGGCGTTGGTCTGGGTCCCGCCCACGGTGAAGAAGACGCCTGCGTCCGGAACCCCGCATGCCTTCCGGATTTTTTCCTTCGCGCTCTCACAGATCTCATCGCATCCGTATCCCACAAACGGGACATCGTTGAGCTCCAGGAGCTTCTCCAGGATTGCCGGATGCATTCCCTTGGTATAATCGCACATAAAATTCAGCATCGCATTCTCCTCCTATATGGCTGTGGGTACCGCGCCGGGCTCGATGGGGCATACATAGCCATCCGCCGAGCGCCTCCCGAACTCTTCCCTCGCTTTCTCCAGAAGCGCAGGCTGCTCCATCAGGTCGATGGCCGCGCAGGCCAGGACTTTTCCCGCCAGAAGCAGCGCCTTGTGGCCGATGGAAGAACCGCCGCAGGAAACATTCTGCCAGCTGTGCCCCGGAGATCCGGCCGCAAATCCCGCGCAGTGCACCTGGGCCGTCGGGGTCTGCCAGCTCACATCCCCCACATCCGTGGACCCGGCTACAAAACCGGTGGTGTGGTACAGGGGCAGCAGGAAGCTGTTGAGCGGGAGCGTCCCGTTTTTCGAGAGCTTCCTCGCCTCCTCCGCCATCTCCGCATTAAGGCCGGCCGCAAATCCCGGCGCCGGGTTCTCCGGACAGGTTTCATGCAGGGCCTTCGCGAAAGCAAGCTCCTCTTCTGTGTACTCCGGCAGTCCCACCTGCCGGAAATTCTCCCAGAGCACTTCCTCCAGCGCGTAATTCGGCAGAAGCTCCGCCGTCCCGTCGAT
>ONXW01000292.1 GCA_900321915.1 uncultured Eubacteriales bacterium | reverse complement strand
GAAGAAGCCGAAGGCACGCAGGTCGTTGCCGGCCTGATCTGCCTGCATGATGAAAACTCCACCTACGACCTCAACTTCATCAACTGCTTCAAGGAAGCCTGCGAAGCCAGAGGCCTTGTGGAAGGCGAGACCTACTACATCACCACCAACATTCCGGAAGGCCAGGAGTGCTACGAAGAGGCCATGAACATGGTCGACAGAGGCTGCAACTTCGTATTTGCCGACAGCTTCGGCCACGAGGATTACATGATCGAAGCCGCCAAGGAAGTCCCGGAAGTAGAGTTCTGCCACGCGACCGGCACCAAGGCCCACACCGAAGGCATCCAGAATTTCCAGAACTCCTTCGCACACATCTATGAAGGCCGTTATCTTGCCGGCATCGCAGCAGGCATGAAGCTGAACGAGATGATCGAAGCAGGCGACATCACCGCTGAAGAAGCCAAGATCGGTTACGTAGGCGCCTACACCTACGCAGAAGTTATCTCCGGTTACACCTCCTTCTTCCTTGGCGCCAGGAGCGTATGCCCCTCCGCTACAATGGAAGTCACCTTCACCGGCGAATGGGAAGATGAAACACTGGAAAAAGAAGCCGCCAACAGACTGATCGAAGACAAATGCGTCCTCATCAGCCAGCACGCCGATTCCATGGGTGCTCCCACCGCATGTGAAGCAGCAGGCGTTCCGGACATCGCTTACAACGGTTCCACCATGGCAGCCGCTCCCAACACCTACATCATCTCCAGCCGCATCAACTGGGTTCCGTACTTCAACTATGTCATGGACTGCATCGAAGCAGGCGAAGACATCGCTGACGACTACACCGGCACCATCGAGACCGGAAGCGTAGAGCTCGGCGAGCTGAACGAAGCTGTCGCAGCAGAAGGCACCGCGGATGCGATCGCAGAAGCTGAAGAAAAGCTTGTAAACGGCGAACTCCATGTATTCGATCTTTCCACCTTCACTGTTGAAGGCGCAGCCATCGAGTCCTACCAGGCAGATGTGGATACCGACGCGGCATTTGAAAAAGACACCGAAGTTGTCGCAGACGGATATTTCCATGAATCTGAATACCGTTCTGCACCGTATTTCGACCTGATGATCGACGGCATCACATTGCTTGATACTGTTTTCTAATTCCGGCGATTGCCTGCAGGGGGGTTTCATTTACGAAGCCTCCCTGATTTTTTTCAGAAAGCGAGGAACTGTGATTCATGGAACGTTCTCCGGTTATAGAGCTAAAGCATATCACAAAACGATTTGGAAACAACATTGCCAACGATGATGTTTCGATGGAAGTATATGAAGGAGAGATCCTTGCGCTTCTGGGTGAAAACGGATCCGGCAAGACAACGCTGATGAACGCCCTTGCCGGCATCTACTATCCGGAAGACGGGCAGATCTTTGTGCGCGGCCACGAAGTCAACATCCACTCTCCCAGGACGGCCTTTGACCTTGGGATCGGCATGATCCACCAGCATTTCAAGCTGGTCGACGTCCTGACCGCGGTGGAGAACATCATCCTGGGCCTCAATGAAAAAAGCCGGTACGATCTGAAAGCCGCCGCTGCCAGGATCACCGAGATCTGTGAGCGGTACGGCTTTCATGTAGATCCCTTCCAGAAGATCTATACCATGTCCGTATCCCAGAAGCAGACCGTAGAGATCGTAAAGGTCCTGTTCCGCGGCGCGGACCTTCTGATCCTGGATGAACCGACCGCCGTCCTGACCCCCCAGGAGACGGAAAAGCTCTTCAACGTCCTCCGGAACATGAAGGCGGACGGCAAGTCCATCATCATCATCACCCACAAACTGAACGAAGTGCTGGAGATCTCCGACCGTGTCGCTATCCTCCGAAAAGGAAAATACATCTGTGAGATCAAGACCTCGGAAGCCTCTGTCCAGCAGCTGACCGATGCCATGGTCGGTCATGCCGTGACATTGAATATCGACCGTCCGGTTCCCGTGGATCCTAAAGACAAGATCATCGTAGAGCATCTGACGATCCGGAATTCCGACGGCGTGGCCAAGCTGAAGGACATCTCCTTCACCGCCCGCACCGGAGAGATCCTGGGCGTCGCCGGCATCTCCGGAAACGGCCAGAAGGAGCTTCTGGAAGGCATCGCAGGCCTGCAGAAGATCGAGTCCGGCAGCATCCGCTTTGTAGACGATAACGGAAAGGAAACCGAGCTCGTCGGCATGGATCCCCGGAAGATCACGGACATGGGGGTCACGCTCTCGTTTGTGCCGGAGGACCGTCTTGGCATGGGCCTCGTCGGCAATATGAATCTCGGTGAAAACATGATGCTCCGGACCTTCCG
>ONXW01000257.1 GCA_900321915.1 uncultured Eubacteriales bacterium | reverse complement strand
GCCTGCTGGCTGCATTCCTTCACTCTCCAGACCACGGAGCAGATGCAGGGCGCGCTCTGGTTTGTCCCGGTGTGGGCCATAAGCTCCGCCCTCTTTGCGGGCTGCGTAAAGGCGGCAGAAACACTGCTCCGGCTGTTCCCCGCACAGGGCGGGCAGGCCGCGGACACACAGGAATTGGCAAATGCGCCCGTCTGCGTCATGGCCGGGGTTTTCGCCTGCCTCGCCGGCCTCGCCGGCGTCTTCCTGACGATGCGCGGAACGGGCGCCCCGTACAACATGCAGGCGGCCCTCGCCGTCCTGCCCGTATATTACGCCGCCTGGATGATGCGCCTGCATGTCCCGGGATTCCGGAGATACACCACCTGGTACGGGTGGCTGTTAAGCGCCGCCCTGATGCATTTCCTGAACACCAGGGGGATCCTCATCGACCTGGTAAGCATGAAAATCCCGGGGCTCCTGTACTATCCGGTGACCCTGCTGGGCATTTACCATGCTCTCTGCCTCGGCGCCCTCATCGAAAAATGCCGCCCGGCAGCCCGCGCTTCCGCGGTCATCGGACGACATTCCTTTGATATCATGGCGATACACTTTACGGTTTTCAAGCTTCTCGACTATGCGTACTTCCGCATGGTCCCGGGCGCCGCGCCGGAGAATCTCGCCGCCTTCCCGGTGGCCTTCCGGTATGAGCTGGGCCCGCTCTACATCCTCCTGGGCGTGGCGGTCCCCGTGCTCATCGGCCTTCTGGCGGACAGGGCGGAAGCATTCTTCCGGTCCTGATCCCGGCTTATGCTCCGTCTTATCTCATGAGATGCCCCCGGATGCGCTGAATCAGCATGTCCAGGGCGACTTCGTTGCGCCCTCCCTCCGGGATGATCAGGTCCGCATGCCGCTTGCTGGGCTCCACAAACTGCTCGTGCATGGGCTTTACCGTGGTCAGGTACTGGCGGATGATAGTGTCCAGGGAACGCCCTCTCTCATTCACGTCACGTATGATCCTGCGGAGGATCCGCACGTCGGCGTCGGTGTCTACAAACACCTTGATATCCATCAGCTCGCAGAGCTCCGGCTCGGCGAAGATCATAATCCCTTCCAGAATGATGACCGGCGCCGGGTTCACCAGGATGGTTTCGTCCGAACGGTTGTGAACGCTGTAGTCGTAGACCGGCATCTCTACGGCAATGCCCTCCTTCAGCGCAAGGATATGCTCCACCAGGAGCTCATTGTCAAAGGCGTCGGGATGGTCGTAATTCAGCCTGCAGCGCTCCTCGTAGGTCATCTCATCGTGGCGCCTGTAATAGGCGTCGTGCCGGAGGATGCTGACCTCCTCCCGGCCGAAGCTGTTCGCCAGCTTGTCCGCCAGGGTCGTCTTTCCGCTTCCGGTTCCTCCCGCGATCCCGATAATAATTGTATTCATAAGAACCTCCGCTTCTCTCTCGCTGATCTCTTTCAGGAGTCCGTCTCCACCGGAATCCCGATCCCCGTGTAGGAAAACAGTCCCGCGCACAGCTCCTTCCCGTCCTGGTCCGTAACCTTCACGTCCACCACCGTGATCTTTTTCCCGTGCTTGATCACATGGCCCTCGGCGTATACCGTCTTCACCCCGATCCCCGGGCGCAGGAAATGGAAATCCGAGCTCACGGTGGTCATGCGCTCCCCGTAGGACCAGGCCGCGCCGCCGGCGGCACAGTCCGCGATGGTGTACAGGCATCCCCCGTGCAGGGAACCGATGGGATTCAGCAGCTGCGGTATCACCGGCATTTCCATGGTACAGTAACCGTTCCGAACCTCCAGGGTCCGGATTCCGATCATGCGGCCGAAGATATTGCCCCCGTCCCTCTCATCAATCACTTTCTGAAATAAACCTGTCTGCAAGGTCATCGCATCTCTCTCCATTCTGTAATCATCTACTTCAAAAATATCTCATTCCGGAGAGAAATGCAACTGTTCCGTTTTCTCTCAGCGTACCCGCACCCCGTCATGCACGCCTTCGGTATCCGCTCTGGCGATGACCGTGTCATTCTCTGAAAGTCCCGCGTTTATGACGGCATCCTGACCGGTCTGATACTCTGATTCCACCTCGGTTTTGCGGGCCCGTCCGCCCGAAACACGGTAGACATAGTGTCTGCCGTCCTCCGTGAATACGGCCTCCGCCGGGACGGTCAGGACATCCTCCCCGCGGTAGACGGGCAGGTACACGGTCACGCCGTACCCCTCCTTCCCGGCAAGCTCCGCCGGGTCATCCGGCGCAATCTTAATGTGCACCCGGTATTCCGCAAGGCCCAGGGCAGATACGCCGGGGCTGGCAAAGTCATAGATCTCCGAGATGGTACCGAAGACCGAGGTGTCGCTCCCTTTCCGCCCGAACCGGATTTCCGCCCTGCTGCCCACGGTAAGCCAGGGCGCCACGGAGGTGAGCACATCCGCCTCGGCAAATCCCGCATCCAGGGGCCGGAGAACGACAGTCTCCATTCCTTCCATGACAGCGGATACCTCCCGGATGGGCAGCGACGTGATGATCCCGTCCTGTTCCGCCCTGACCTCACACCGGGCAATACGGTCCTCCAGCTGGGCGAGCTTTGCCCTGTTCCCGGAAAGTTCAGCGTCCAGCATGCCCATCTCACTGTCGAAGAACGTGTCGTTCAGGCTCGCGCTGTCGATCCCCTGTTTCTGCAGCTCTTCCCCCGGAAGGTATCCATAGACTTCCTCCATGCGCCTTCCGAGAAACAGGAAATCCCGGTCCATGGATGCGGACTGCAGAGGAACATTCAGCCTGTCTCCGGGGTCCAGGGACATCAGATGCACCGTTACCATACCCTCCTGCCGTTCCCCCAGAAGACGCACATCCATGCTGATTTTCCCGTCCGCCTCCCGGATCCCCGGCAATTCGGAAAGATTCCTTAAATCCGCCTCCGGAATCCCCGCCACCTCCGCGAAGACATCGCCCATCCGCTGCTTTTCGTAGAAAGATGCCAGCTGGCCATCCAGGTTCCGGAGCGTATCCAGCATGGAAACCATGAATAAATACCGATCCCGATGATCATTACGCTTCCCAGCACCGCGCCCCGGTTCCGCAGCGCGATGCGAAGCACATTTTTCTGAAACTGTCTCAATTTCCCACCCCCGCACGGTCCTACCAGGCAATCTCCTCCGGCCGCATCGGATGTTCTGAAGACTCGGTCTTTTCGATTCGTCCGTCCGTGACATACTCCCACCACTGTTATGCTGGCGCATTGAAGTGGGGGCTTCTTGTTCGACAGCCTTAACAGGCTGAGCATTCACAAGCTATCCCCGCGTGTCCCGCGGTTTATCCTGT
>ONXW01000220.1 GCA_900321915.1 uncultured Eubacteriales bacterium | reverse complement strand
TCAGCGTTTCTCTTCTCGATAAGGGCGTGGTTTTTCACGGAAAGCCTGGGGAAAATGACCCAGCGGGAAGCATCCTTCACAAACCCCTCCGGGACATTTTTCCGGTATTCCTCCGGGTCCTTCACCTCCACGGCTTCATAGCCGTGGTCGATGCGGGTGGTCGCCCGGAAAAAGACGGGCGTCCGGTACTTTTCGGAAAAATCAAAGGCCTCCTGGATCATCTCGTAGGCCTCTCCCACAGAGCACGGGTCGAAAACCGGAACCTTGGAAAACATGCCGAAGGTTCTTGTATCCTGCTCCGTCTGGGAGGAAATGGGGCCCGGGTCGTCCGCCACGAGCACCACCATACCGCCTTTTACGCCGATATATTCCAGGCTCATCAGCGGGTCGGACGCCACGTTCAGCCCTACCTGCTTCATGGTCACCATGACGCGGGCGCCGGTGTAAGCCGCCCCCGCCGCCACTTCCATGCCGGCCTTCTCGTTAATGGACCATTCCACATAGACATCGCCGGGATTGCGCTTCGCGACTGTCTCCAGCACCTCTGTGGACGGTGTTCCCGGATACCCGGAAACCAGGTTGACCCCGGCGGCCAGGGCGCCCAGGGCAATGGCTTCATTGCCCATCAGAAATTCCTTATGCATGCCGTACCTCTGTTCTGAACTTGTTTTTACACATACTTTATCGCATACTGACGGTTTTTGACAATCCCTTACCGTCCCTTTCTTATATCCCGGAACAGGGCCTCTTTCCTCTCCAGCATCTCTTCCAGGTTTGCCATATAGGTTTTCACGTCCTTCGGGTTTTCCGCCCGCTCGATCCGGTTTTCCGCAGGGTGCAGGAACTTGGTCGTCGTCCCCGCGCCGCAGGCCATAATAGTCTGCTTCTCTTCCATGATCAGGACATTGTAAAGGCATTCCTTCCCCGGCCGGGCATACCCCACATTCTCGAAATTCCCCGCCATGTTCTTCTGACGGTAGAGATAATAGGGGAGAAGTCCCATCTCCCGGCAGCACCGCGCCGTCAGGTCAATCATCTCCTGGGTATTGACGATGTGGTAGTCCCTGTAATTCTCCTTCTGGATATTCAGGCGGGCTGCCCTTTTTATGGCCAGCGAGTGGACTGTCACGCTCTCCGGCGCAAGCTCCTTCACAGCCTCCATGGTGTGGGCGACGTCCTCCATGGTCTCCCCGGGCAGGCCCACAATGAGATCCATGTTGATATTGTCAAAGCCCATCTCCCTCGCAAGACGGTACTTCTCCAGCACCTCCGCCACCGTATGGCGGCGCCCGATAAGATCCAGCGTCTCCTGCTTCATGGTCTGGGGATTGATGGAGATGCGGGAAATGCCGTGCTTCCGGAGAACCTCCAGCTTTTCCCGGGTAATGCTGTCGGGGCGTCCCGACTCAACCGTGAATTCTTTTACCGCCTCCATGGGGAATTTGCGCTGTATCGCCGAAAGCAGCGCGTCAAGGTCCTCCGGGGGGAGCGCTGTGGGCGTACCGCCCCCGATATATACCGTCTCCAGGGGCCTCCCCTCCATCCTGCCCGCGATATAGTCCATCTCCCGGAACATGGTGTCAAGGTATTCCCCCGTGCGGCCCTTCCACGCGCCCACGGGGAACGATGTGAAGGAACAGTAGAGGCAGGTGGTCGGGCAGAATGGAATCCCCGCGTAGAGGCTCCATCCATTTTCCGGGTCTGTCTGCCGCAGGAGGTTTCTCTCCCTCTCCGCGACCTCAACGCACAGGTTCCTCTTCTCCTCCCCGGTGTAATAGGTCCTCTCCATATACGCGCGGATGGCCTCCGGGGACTCTCCTGCTTCCAGCTTTGTCAGGGCAATCTTGGTGGGCCGGATCCCGGTGAGGGTTCCCCAGGGAAGATCCCTCCCTGTCAGATCCCTGAGCATACGGTAGAGGCACCTTTTAATCTCATTCTTCGACGCGGTGCGGTTCCCGAAATCCGCGCAGAAAGCGCAGGATCGGACCTCCTCTCCCATGGGCTGCCTCAGGCGGAGGGAAAGCTCATACTTCCCCCCTTCCCCGCCGGGAAGCGCCTTAAGCCCTGCAATACAGTGAGCTTCCGATGCATCCTCCTCACTGTGGGAAAATGTCTCCCCCGGGAAATATGCCATCAGAAGCTCACGGATATCCTGCTCAAAAGAGCCTTCTTTCAGTAACAGTGCGATCATACCGGATTATTATTATTCTCCTTGTCCCAGTTCACATTCCTGTACATCTTCAGGGGATTGTACATCTTCTCATCCCCGATGGTGGTAAATCCCATGTGCCCCGGGAATACCTGGACTTCATCCGGCAGGCCGAGAAGGATGTCCGCCACGGAATGCACCATCTGGCGGCTGTTTCCGGTGGGCAGGTCCACGCGCCCGTAGGACTGGGCAAACAGTGTATCGCCCGCAAACAGGACGCCCTGCTCTTCCAGATAGAAGCAGCAGGAACCGATGGTATGGCCCGGCGTCCAGAGCACCTTCACCCGGTAACCCGCCAGGTCCAGGATCTCGCCGTCTTTTACCAGCCTGTCGGCGCTGACGCCGAACCCGTTCCTCTCATAGCTGACGGAGAGATTCATCTCCGGGTCCGCCAGGAGTTCTTCCTCCTCGGCGCAGGCGTAAACCGGCGCGCCGGTCTTTTCCCGCAGCTCCCGGAGCGCGGCGATATGGTCGTAATGGCCGTGGGTCAGGAGAATCGCGCAGACCTTCGCGCCCATCATTTTGACAGCTCCCAGGATTCTCACCGGCTCACCGCCGGGATCTACGATGAAACACTCTTTCTTCTCTTCATTCAGCGCAATATAGCAGTTGGTGCCGATCATTCCGACAACCAGTCGTTTTATCTTCATACGGGCTTCTCCTTATCCGGCCTGTCTCGCGATATCGAGCACGCCGTCAATCTGGCGGAGCTTTTCAATCAGGCTGTTCAGCTCGTCAATGCCGTGAATGTCAAAGCTCATGGAAATCGTAGCCCTGCCCTGCTTGCTGGTCTTGACGTTCATCGACAGGATGTCTATCTGCCTTTCCGTAAACACCTTGGACAGGTCGACAAACATACCGATACGGTTGTTGGCGTAGATGCGGATCTCCGTCATGTACTTCTCTTTTCCGGTCATGCTTTCCGGATTCTGCCATTCCGCGTCGATAAGCCTGTTTCTCTCCTCCTCCGGCAGGTTCAGTACATTGATACAGTCGCTCCGGTGAATGGTAATGCCGCGGCCGCGGGTGATAAATCCCTTGATCTCATCCCCCGGGACCGGGTTGCAGCACTTGGAAAACCGCACCGCGAGGTCATGCATCCCCTTGACGATAATGCCGCTGTTCTCTTTTCCCTTGGCCATCACCGGAAGACGGCTGCCGTCCGCCGCGATGGTATCCAGGATGGTTTCGTCGGTCTGCTCCTTCTTTTCGCGGCTCGTCTTTTCATCAACCATCTTGTTGATGACCTGGCCTTCTTTGATTCCCCCGTGCCCGATGGACGCCAGGACGGAATCCCAGTCCTTGAACGAGTACCGCTGCAGTACCTTCTCCACGTATTCCGGCTTGTTCAGCTCTGTAAAATCAATTCCCTTCGCGCGGCAGTACCGGTCGATCATCTCCCGGCCCCTCTGGATATTGTCGGCCCGGAGTTCCGTCTTGAACCACTGGTTGATCTTGTTCTTCGCCTGTGTGCTCCGGACAAACTTCAGCCAGTCGCGGCTGGGTCCCCGGGAATTCTGGGAGGTGATGATCTCCACCCGGTCGCCGTTCTGGATGACATAGTCGATATTGACCAGTTTCCCGTTGACGCGGGCTCCCACCATCTTGTTGCCCACCGCGCTGTGGATGGAATAGGCGAAATCGATGGGCGTCGATCCGCTGGGAAGGTTCTTGACATCCCCCGTCGGGGTAAAGCAGTAGACATTGTCCTGGAACAGGTCCAGATCGCTCTTCAGCAGGTTCAGGAACTCATGGTTGTCCGACATATCCTGCTGCCATTCCAGGATCTGGCGCAGCCAGGTCAGCTTGGCTTCCGTACTGTCAATGTTGGCCGCCTGCCCGCTGCCGCTCTCTTTGTACTTCCAGTGCGCCGCGATACCGTATTCAGCCGTGCGGTGCATCTCGAAGGTCCGGATCTGTATCTCGAAAGGCTGCCCGCTCTTGCTGATAAGCGTCGTGTGCAGGGACTGGTACATATTCGGCTTTGGCATGGCGATGTAATCCTTGAACCTGCCGGGGATCGGCTTATACATCTCATGGATCACGCCCAGGGCGGCGTAGCAGTCCTTCACCGTATCCACGATGATACGGACGGCGAACAGGTCATAGATCTGGTCAATGGACTTGTCCTGGTTCACCATCTTCTTATATATGCTGAAGAGATGCTTGACGCGGCCCTCCACCTTGCAGCGGATTCCGGCCTGCTGCATCGCCTCATTCACCTCGTCCAGGATGGTATGGATAAAGGCTTCCTTGGTCCCCTTCCGCTGTTCCACCTGGTTCTTCAGATCCTCATAGATCTCCGGCTCCAGGTACTTGAGGGACAGGTCGTCCAGCTCCGTCTTCACCTTGCTGATACCGAGGCGCTCCGCGATGGGCGCGAAGATATCCATGGTCTCCCGCGCCTTCTCCTTCTGCTTCTCCGGCTTCATGAACTGGAGCGTCCGCATGTTGTGCAGGCGGTCCGCCAGCTTGATCAGGATGACGCGGATATCCTTGGCCATGGCCAGGAACATCTTCCTCAGGTTCTCCGCCTGGATCTCCACCTTGTCCTTGTGCCAGGAGATCTGGGTCAGCTTGGTGACGCCGTCCACCAGGAGGGCCACCTCCTCGCCGAACTCCCGCACCATATCGTCGTAGGAAAGAACCGTGTCCTCCACCACGTCGTGGAGGATTCCCGCAATGATGGTCTCCTTGTCCAGCTCCAGGTCCGCCAGGATGATGGCGACGCAGAGCGGATGAATAATATAGGGTTCCCCGGACTTTCTCTTCTGGTCCCTGTGTGCCTCGCGGGCGATGCGATACGCCTTCTCGATCTGGGAAATGTCATCGGAGGGGTGATATCTGTGGATCGCCGCGGTCAGCTGATAAAAGAGAGCCTCCGGCTGTGTGAAATCAGCCGGTGCCTCCAGTATCCGCTCGGTTTTTTTTCCGTTCTCGGTCATATCCATACCCAATCCCTCCTTGTGTCCCGATCTTCTGTATTCCGTCAGTCTGTCAGCTTATTTTCCCTCGTAGGTGATCAGGGCTTCCACATTATATCCCGGGAGCTTGTCTCTTCCGTGAAGTCCGGCCAGTTCCATCACAAAGCACATCTTCACGACTTCTCCGCCCATCTCCTCCACCAGCTTCGCGATGGCTTCCACGGTGCCGCCGGTGGCCATCAGGTCATCCACGATAACCACCTTCTGTCCCGGACGGATGGCGTCCTTGTGCATCTCCAGCTCCGCGGAGCCGTACTCCAGGTCATACTTGACGGAAACCGTCTCCCGCGGCAGTTTTCCCTTCTTGCGGACGGGCACGAAGCCCTTGTGCAGATTGTATGCCAGCGGCACGCCGAACATGAATCCGCGGGCCTCAGGTCCGAGAACTACATCGAAGTCCACACCCTGAAGCATCTCTGTCAGGCCGTTGATGGCCATATTCAGGCCGTCCGGATCCTGCAGCACACTGGTGATATCGCGGAACATAATTCCGGGTTCCGGGAAATCCGGAATCGTAATGACATAGTCTTCAAGTCTCTCTCTCTTCATGTCAGTTCTCCTTTTTTCATGCTCTCCGCCTGCATCCGTCCCGGTTTTCCTCCTTCCGGGCCCGGGCCTGTGATGCGCGGCAAAGAGGGCCGCTCCCAGCACCGCCAGGGCAAGCAGTGTGATAACTAATCCGGCAATCAGGCCGTCCGGCATATACCGCAGTTCGATGCTGTGTTCTCCCTCGGGAACCCGCACGCCGCAGAACGCGCCGAATACATTCTCTATTATAGCGCTTTTTTGGTCAATCGTCACGCTCCAGCCTTTATCATATGGGATGGAAAGAAAAAGCATTCCCTCCTCCGCCATGCGGACTGTCCCCGAGACATAACCGTCCTTCCACCGGGTTACCTGAAGGGCTCCCGGCGCCAGGGTGTTGTAGATATTCTCCAGGGTATCGTAGCGGAACCTGTATACGCTTCCCCGCAGGGCCTCCCCCTGCGGATCCTCGGTATCCAGCGTCGCCGTGATGCCCTCCGGGATAAATCCCGTCTCTACCAGGAATCCCCTGGTCATATTGGTCACCGTATCCGAATAGTCCATGCGGCGCAGGGTTGCTTTTTTCACCGCAGGGTTCGTTACATTGATATAATACTCCCCGCCCTCTTCGGCGGTGAATGTCAGGTTTTCCCCCGTCTCCTCAAAGGGATGGGCCTCCAGGAGGACGCCCGCGCCCAGAAGGGAGGCAAAGTCATTCTGCGACTTTACCGGATCCTGTTCGGAGGGAGCCCATTCCGTAAGGAGCTTCTCCGGAATGGCGAATCCGAGGGGCAGGATAAAGGGATTCTCATACAGGAACAGCTCTCCCGATTCCTGTACCATATGCATGTGGGGATTGTCCGTTTCCCGCTTTTTCATCGCGTAGCGGACGTCAAACAGGCTGTCGATGAGCGGTGTGGATCCGTTGAAGCAGTAAGAGTTGATTCCTCCCTCGCAGCCGACCTTCTTGTAAAAGTCTGACATGTCCGCGCTGGACAGGGAAGAGAACACGGATGCCGAGTGGTAGCCGCTCCAGGCCCCGTAATTCTTTGTCTGCTCATCATCGTAATCCACCCGGACGAACTCATCTCCCCGGGCCCGCTCCGAGAGACGCACCGCAACACTCTCATCATGTTTTACATATGCTTCCCTGCTGGTGGTCGGGACACTGGTGATGGCCGTATTGGCCACGCTCTCCACCAGCACCAGGACGATTGCCGAAATCACCACACAGGCCGGCGCTTTCCGGCTCTTTGCCGCATACAGCAGCACGGTGTAGAGCAGGAGGAGGAACAGGGCCAGGTAATACACCCAGAAATCGAAGGCGTCATCTGTCACCACCTTCTCCGCCAGCAGGACAAATCCCGCCGAGGCGGCAAACGCCGGCCCGATATTCTGCACCGGCATGGACGGCAGGTGGGTGTACGCCTCATAGCACATCAGGAGCAGCAGGAAAATATAGATAAATGACTGCCGTGCCGGAAGGCTGTTGGGATAATGAAAACCGTGCCAGAGAAAATTCAGGAAATTGATGCTGAAGCTTGCCAGGAAAAATACTTCCACCGTGCAGTAGACCAGCTTTTCCTTCCGCGTTATCTTACTGTCCAGCAGGTACAGCACAAAAAAGAGATACACCGCGGTCCCGCAGTAGATATTGGGCCAGTGATCCAGTCCCGTCTCCGACTCGACGCCGCACATGTGCCGGGCGAGCATGTCAATGACGGTAAAGTAACTCTGGAAGGTTTTGGGAAATGTGGACTCCGCCGCGGCGGTCGCCTGCAGCGCCATAACCTCCGGGAGGAGCACCACCGCGGCCAGCGCCCCTGCAAGCAGGGAAAACATCGCGAAGTATAACACGGACTCCCTGAGTTTTCTTCCGTCCTCATAATTCAGGAAGCAGACCACCGGGAAATAAATGATCATGAAGATACATATCATGATCGAAATATAGTAATTGGAGAAAATCGCCAGTCCCAGTGTAATACAGTAGAGGAACGGCTTCCGCTCCTTTACCAGCTCTTCCAGTCCCAGAACGATGAGCGGGAACAGCCAGATGCAGTCCAGCCACATAATGTTCCAGCTGTAGGCTGCCATATATCCCGACAGGGCGTAAAAGACGCCGAAAAAGCCGGCTCCGAACCGCATCCTGCCCGTATGCCTCTGCAGGTACCAGGTGAAGGTCAGACCCGACAGGGCGGTCTTCACCACCACCATCGCCGTCACAAACTCAATCACATGGCTGTGGGGGCAGAGGATAACGAGCCAGTTCAGCGGGCTTGCAAGATAGTAGGCGTACAGCGCGGGGAAATTGGCTCCCAGGCCGATATCCCAGCTGTACAGGAATCCCCCGCCCGTCCTGAGCTTGTCACGGAACTCCTCCATGAACGGGGTGTACTGGTGGTACATATCCAGGCGCAGGTAGCACTCGTCGCCGAAAGGCCAGATCCCCCGGGCGGCAAAAATCACCGCCAGAACAATGATCGGTACAAAAAAAGCGAGAAGCAGGCTGTCCGAAGGGCGAAACAAACCGGACAGGGAAAAATGTTCCTTTCCCTGCCTGGACTTTCTGCTCATCGGGTGTGCTGCTTCTCCTGATTCATTCATTTCTCTTCGGCTCTCTCCTCAAGTATTTTGTCGATGCTGACAACCCTGGTCGCCAGCGTGAACAGTTCCGCGGCGGTAACCAGCTCTGACGGGGCCGGATAGGAAGGCGCGATACGGATATGGGAATCCTCCGGATCCTTCCCGTAAGGGAATGCCGCGCCTGCATTCGTAAGCTTCACGCCGGCCTTGCGGCAAAGCTCCACGATACGCCTGGCAGTGCCGTTCATCCCGTAGAAGGAAATAAAATACCCTCCCTTCGGTTTGGTCCACCTGGCAATCTCAAGGCCCTCCAGATCCCGCGCGAAAATCTCCTCCACAGCCTCAAACTTCGGGCGCAGAATATCTGCCTGCTTTTTCATGTGGGCCTTCATGCCGTCAAGGTCTTTAAAGAACCGCACATGGCGCAGCTGGTTCACCTTATCGTGGCCGATGGTCTGGATGGTCAGCTGCTTCCGGATATCATCCAGGTTGTTGTGGGACGCGGCGATGGCCGCGATACCGGACCCCGGGAAGCAGATCTTGGATGTCGAGGAAAACTTGTAGACAAGGTCTGAATTGCCGGCCTTCTTGCATTCCTGCAGGATCTCCAGGACAAAATCCTCCGTATCTTCATAGAGATGATGAATGCCGTAGGCATTGTCCCAGTAGATGCGGAAATCGGGGGCTGCCGGCTTAAGATGCGCCAGCCGCCTGACTGTCTCGTCAGAGTAGCTGTTGCCCGTCGGGTTGGAATACTTGGGCACGCACCAGATTCCCTTGACTGCCGGATCGTGGTTGACATGCTTTTCCACCAGGTCCATATCCGGTCCGTCCTCCAGCATCGGGATGGAGATAAGCTCCATGCCGAAGAACTCGGAAATGGCAAAATGGCGGTCATATCCCGGAACGACGCAGAGGAATTTTACTTTGTCCTGTTTGCTCCAGGGGGTATTGCCCATCACGCCGTGGGTATAGGAGCGGGCAATGGTATCGTACATCACGTTCAGGCTCGAATTTCCGTAAATGATAATATTCTCCGGGGGAACCTCCATCATGTCAGCCAGCAGCTGCTTTGCCTCGCTGATACCGTCCAGGACGCCGTAGTTGCGGCAGTCGGTCCCGTCCTCACAGCGGAGATCGCTCTCGCTGTTGAGCACATCCATCATCCCCATGGAAAGGTCCAGCTGGTCCGCCGAGGGCTTTCCCCTGGACATATCGAGGTGAAGATCTTTTGCCTGGAACCTGTGGTATTCCCTGGCAAGCTCTCTGCGCAGCGAGAACAGTTCTTCATTGGTCATCTCTCTGTATGCTGTCATATTAAGGTTCTCCTCCTAAGTGTTTCCTTTACAAATGATTTATTTATAATATCATCAATCTGCCCGGTAGACAAGTTTTATTCTGTTGACGCGGATTTTTACCTGGATTATAATGTTTATCCGTACTCTGAATGAACTGACGAAGAAAGGATTCCGGATTATGACAGCTGCTCCCGCGCGTGAAAATAAGATGGGCACCATGCCGGTCACGAAGCTTCTCATCACCATGTCGCTTCCGATGATGATCTCGATGCTGGTGCAGGCCCTCTATAATATTGTAGACAGTATCTTTGTGGCACGGATCAGCGAGAATGCCCTGACAGCGGTATCCCTCGCATTCCCGGTCCAGTCCCTGATGATCGCGCTCTCCGCCGGAACCTGTGTCGGTATGAACGCTCTGCTCTCCCGCTCCCTGGGAGAAAAGAACCAGGCTATGGCCGACAAGACCGCGGAGAACGGCATTTTCCTCGCCGTGATGGGCTTCCTGGCCTTCCTTCTCATAGGGCTTTTCGGCGCAAAACCGTATTTTCACAGCCAGTCTGCCGGCAACGCGGAGATCGCGGAGCTGGGCACCCAGTACCTGCGGATTGTCACCATGTGTTCCGCCGGCATTTTCCTGGAAATGTGCTTTGAGCGCATCATGCAGTCCACCGGAAGGACCGTGCTGAGCATGGTAACCCAGCTCACCGGCGCCATTTTCAATATCGTATTTGACCCGATTCTCATCTTCGGCCTGTTCGGGTTCCCACGGCTGGGAATCCGGGGCGCGGCCATCGCGACGGTCCTCGGACAGTGCGTCGCGGCGATCCTGGCCATCATCCTGAATGCGAAGAAGAACCCTGATGTCCGCCTGAACCCGGGAAATTTCAGGCCGGACGGCCGTGTCATAAAGAATATCTACTATGTCGGCGTGCCCAGCATCGTCATGCAGTCCATCGTCTCTGTGATGACCTTCGGCCTGAACAAGATCCTGATCTCCTTCTCGGAGACCGCCGTATCCGTCCTCGGCGTCTATTTCAAGCTGCAGAGCTTCATTTTCATGCCGATCTTCGGGCTGAACAACGGTTTTATCCCGATTGTCGCCTACAACTACGGGGCCCGGAATAAAAAACGAATCATGGACACCATAAAGGTCGGCGTCATCATCGCCGTGGCCATCATGCTCACCGGTCTGACGATATTCCATGTGTTTACCAGGGAGCTTCTGCTGCTGTTCAACGCTTCCGACCATATGCTGGAGATCGGTATCCCGGCGCTCCGCATCATCAGCCTGAGCTTTGTGTTCGCCGGCTACTGCATCATCCTCGGCTCGGCATTCCAGGCGCT
>ONXW01000199.1 GCA_900321915.1 uncultured Eubacteriales bacterium | reverse complement strand
GCCGTCTTCGCCGAGATACGCGTCCGCGTGCAGGAACAGCTCCTGTAGAAGGCTGACCCTGCAGTTCAGCCGGAAGTTCTCCGGGTCCGGCATGGTAAAGAATTCGCTGTTCAGACTGCTGGCCAGTTCCCCGAGTACGCTCCCGGCCTCTTCCAGGCCGTTCTCTCCGACGGCGTACACATTTGTCCGCTCATCGTCACAGCCCAGGAAGTACCGTTTTCCGTTTTTCTGCGCCAGATAGGCATAGTAATAATTGCCGCCGTCCGGTGTCTTCGGCAGCTCCGTGCCCAGGATATCCGATACCGCGTGGGAACCGTATTCCCCAAGGTAGTCATAGGACACGCCCGTCACACCGTCCCGCAGGATATCCCCGCAGCCGGAGAAGGGAAGGAACGTAATCAGGTCGTAATGGAAGGGCTCCCTGGCGCCGGTGTCATCTATGACCATACGGAATTCCACCCCGTCCGGGAACACGCACCAGGCAAAGCTTCCGTCATCCCGGTTCCCGTCGATTGCTTCCTGCAGGAATTTCTCCGCGTCCTCCCGCTCCATGTGGTTCCGCTTCGCGCTTTTCCAGTTTTCCTCATAGGAGAAAGCTCTCTTCCCCAGGTCCGAGACATCCGTGAAAATGTCCGACAGGGAAAGTTTTCGTCCGGTCTGCGTATCCAGCGTTACTCCGTGCACTTCAAAGTAGTTCGCCTCATATTCCCGGTTGTATCGGTAAACCCGCTCCACCCAGCTCACCATCTGGGTATCCATGCGCCCGCTCTGCATGCCGAGCCAGCTGGTCAGGTAGATAAAGTCCTGCCCTTCCTCTGACGCCTGGTAGGCTTCATGCCGCACCTTTCCCTCGGAAAGCTCCTGCCGGGCCCTCGCCTTCATCCGCTCATTGTAATCCTCCAGGGCATCCTTCACCGCAGGGGGAATCTCCGCTTCGCTGTCCCAGGCCGCCAGGCCGTACTCCGCCTCCACGCCTCCGGAATAGGAATCGTAGCCCTCCAGCGCCTCGTTGTTCTGCTCCAGACGGATCTTTATGGGAAGGGCTTCCGAAGCGTCAATCGAAAGTCCCTCCGCGGCCATTTCCCCGTCCGCACCGGGTTTCCCGGGCGTCCAGGAATCCTGGATGACAATATCCTTCGTCCAGGTTCCTTCCTGCGATAAGCCTCCCTCGCCGGGATTTTCCGCATTATCGCCGGGTTTCTCCGTATTATCTCCGGGATTATCCGCCGCCGGATTCCCGGACTTCCCGGCTTCCGTGACAGCAGAGCCCGTCTCTTCCGGTTTTTCCGGCCCGGTGCATGATATCAGCGCGCCGGCAGCAGCCGCCAGCAGAATCAGGACCAGCACTGTTCTTTTCATAAAAGCCGCCCTCTCTTTCCTAAAAAGCAGGATTTCCTCCGATATTCATTATTATCTTAAATAAAAACGGAGAAGAATACGTCATACTTATGAAGTATTCTTCCCCGACAAATCGTCTGTATATCTGTTTTCCGTTCCCGGAAGACCATCAGAGCGAAACCTCCCCCTCGCAGATCTCCCTCATGTTGTCAGCGATAATATCCAGCGACCGGTACATGGTCTGCCGCATCTCCTCCGAGAGTCCCTGCCCGGAAGCATTCAGCGCCAGGTCTGCCCTGTGGCGTATCTCTTCCGCCAGCTGGCGTCCCTCTTCCGTCAGGCGTATCGGTGCCCTGTACCGGCTTGTTCCGTAGGGCTCCACTATACCTCTCTGCTGGAAAGCCGCGACAGCCCTGGAAATATCTGCCTTGTCCCTCTGGGTCATTTCCGCCAGCCGGGCGGCTGTCACCGGCTCCTCCGCATCCGCCAGCATCACCAGGTACAGCGCGTAGGCGCCCTTCAGTCCGTGCTTTCCCATCTCCTCCGCGGCAATCTTATTCCAGTACCGTGTGATTGTAAATACAGATAAAGTAAAACGTTCAAACCGGTCCATCCTGATGCCTCTCTTTCTCCTGTCATTTCGCAAAAAACGCCGCCGCGACCGCTCCGGGACCCGCGTGGGTGCCCACCACGCTGCAGATTAAAGTCCATTCCAGGGAATCCACATGGCTGTCCCAGATGGCCCGGCTGTCCTCGATATAATTCTTCAGCAGCACATCTGAAGTCCCGGTATACCCGAGCAGGATGGGCAGATTAAAATCAATTCCCCTCTCTTCAATCTGCTGCGCCAGTAAATTGTTGGCCTTTTTTGCGCCCCGGGCCTTGCCCAGGACCTGAATCTCCCCGTCCTTCACGGTAATGACGGGCTTAATGTTCAGTATTCCGCCGGCAAATGCCGCCGTCCTGGAGATCCGTCCGCCCCGCATCAGGTACTCCAGGGTATCCAGCATCGCCACAAGGCAGATATCCTCGCGCTTCTTCTCCAGCTCTGCCGCCAGTTCCTCCAGACCCATGCCGCGGTCAATACAGCTTAGGGCGTACGATGCGAGAACCCCGGCGCCGATAGCGACATTCCGGCTGTCAACGACACGTATTTCCGGATAGTCTTCCGCCGCGAGACAGGCGCTCTGGTACGTTCCCGACAGGGCCGAGGAGACCGTAATGACGACTCCCTCTGCGCCCTCCGCGCGGACCGCGGCATAAACCTTTTCAAACGCCTCCGGCGACGGCTGGCTGGTCTTCGGCAGCACCTTCCCCGCCTCCAGCTCCCGGTAAAACTCCTCCCTGCTGAGGTCAATCCCGTCGAGATATTCCCGGTCACCGAAAGAAACGGTCAGCGGCACCACCTTCAAACGTTCCGCCGCGGCTGCCGGCACGTCAGTCGTAGAATCAATAATCAGCTGAACCTTTTTATTTTCTATATTCATTGTATCACTCCTTCACAGTAAGGACAATCAAAAGTTGATAAATCAACCTGCGCATTTTATCACATGTTTGTTGATCTGTCAACTTTATGTGACTGTATTCTCCCCTCCCGCGTTATTTTTTTACTTTCCTGCTCCCGGAATTGTGTTATAATAGTACCGTTTCATTTTTCAGATATTCAGAACGGTTTTATTATATTCCGCATCCGCGGACGCACATTAGGAGGTACTATGGCAGACAACAGACGCCCCGACAACATGGAACGAATCACCACCCCCGCACTCGCCGCTGCTTTCATCGAAGACCAGATTGCCGCCATCCGCGAACAGGTTGGCGAAAAGAAGGTTCTTCTCGCCCTTTCCGGCGGCGTGGACTCCTCTGTAACCGCTGCGCTTCTCATCAAGGCAATCGGAAAACAGCTGGTTTGCGTACATGTGAATCACGGCCTTCTCCGCAAGGGTGAGCCGGAACAGGTTATCCAGGTTTTCCGCAACGAGTGGGATGCCAACCTGATCTATGTGGACGCCTCCGACCGCTTCCTCGACAAGCTGGCCGGCGTGTCCGATCCCGAAACCAAGCGCAAAATCATCGGCGGCGAGTTCATCGAAGTATTCGCCGAGGAAGCGAGAAAGCTGGACGGGATTGAATTCCTGGCCCAGGGAACCATCTGGCCGGACATCCTGGAGAGCGAAGCCGGAATCAAAGCCCACCACAACGCGGGCGGCCTTCCCGAGGACCTGAACTTTGAACTGGTGGAGCCGGTTAAGATCCTCTTTAAGGACGAAGTGCGTGAAGTCGGACGGGCGCTGGGCCTTCCGGAGGGCATGGTAAACCGCCAGCCGTTCCCGGGACCGGGTCTCGGCGTGCGCTGCCCCGGCGCCATCACAAGGGATCGCCTGGAAGCCGTCCGGGAATCGGATGCCATCCTCCGGGAAGAATTTGAGAAAAACGGGCTCCAGGGCAAGGTATGGCAGTATTTTACCGTGGTGCCGGATTTCAAATCCACCGGCGTCAAGGACGGAAAGCGGACCTTCGACTGGCCCTGCATCATCCGCGCCATCAACACCACGGAT
>ONXW01000158.1 GCA_900321915.1 uncultured Eubacteriales bacterium | reverse complement strand
ATTACCATTCCGGAATTCTCCTTATCCAACACATCTTTCCTCGGGATTGTGACCGGAATGGTTTCTTCCCTGTGCTATGCCGTGCTCACGCTGATAAACCGCGGGCTGTCCTCAAAATACGGCGGCATCGTGACCTCGTTTTACGAGCAGCTGACGGCCGCCCTGGTGCTGGCTCCCTTTGTCATCCGCGCGCATATACGTCCCACGGGGAAGGATATCCTCCTTCTGATGGTCCTGGGCGTTTTCATGACAGCCCTGGCCCACACCATGTTTATCCACAGCCTCCGGGGGATTTCCGCGCAGCTGGCGGGAATCTGCTCCTCCATGGAGACGGTCTACGGTATCTTCCTGGCGTTCCTGGTATTCGGGGAAGCACCCTCCTGGCGGGAGGCGGCGGGCGGCGCCGTCATCCTTGCGACGGTGATCCTGGCCCAGCTGAAAAAATACTAAAGATTATTTCCATTGTCCGCACAGAGGGACACTGCTTTTTGCATAATGGTACCAACAGAAGAAAATGATTCTGACGGAGGTACACTATGAAAGGTTATGTGACGGACAGCGGATACATGGGATATGTTGACGGCAGATATGTGCTCTTTGCCTCCGAGCGCGATTACATCGAATATGCGGAAGGCTGAACGGGGGGAGGGAACATATATGCAGGGTATAGCGGATAATGTCACCGGAAAAAGGCATTTCGGATTTGCGGAGCTCGCCTGCCGGGTGCTGCAGTTTGACGTACTGGACTGGATCTTCCATATTGAGCCGGAATCCGCGGAGGAGGAAGACCCGGAAGAGCTTTACCGTATCCTTGAGGAGGCGGGAATTGACAGCTTTGCCTACGAGTATATGGATGACGATGAGAGGGCGGACGTCCTGGAGGAAGCCGGGCTTGACCCGTACGACTTCGGCCTGTAGGATGTACACCGCACGGCGGTTTATGGTATAATCATCCCGGAGGAGATAACCAGATCTCACACAGGAGGCAGTCTATGAAAGCAGCAATTCTTTACTGTTCCAACAAGGGAACCACGGAGAAGCTTGCGCAGAAAATCAGCCGTGATTTTTCCGCGCCCATGGTGAAGGTTGAGCCGGAGGAGGCTTACGGAAGCTTTTTTGCGGCGGTAGCCAGGGTCGCAAAGGAAAAGAGGGCCCAGGTATCGGCCGCGGTGAAGACGGAAGTGCCGGATCTTAAGGAATACGATACCGTGTTTGTGGGATACCCCATCTGGTACGGAACCGTCCCGGCATTTATGAAGGAATTCCTCGGGCGCTGTGACCTGCAGGGCAAGACGGTGATTCCCTTCGCGACTTCCAGCGCGACGCATATGCGAGGATCCCTTCCCGACCTGGAATCCGCCTGCGAAGGGGCACTTATCAGGTATCCCTTCAATTATTCGGTGCTCAGCCGGGATGATTACGGAAGCTGGAAAGAGCAGGTCGGAGGCCTTGACATCTGAGGATACTGCAGGAGACATACGGGAATTACATGAATAATACTACAGAATGGCAGATGTCCGAATCGCTCGGGCTGAATCTCCTGCTGGCATTCAGCGGGGGTTTTCAGGATGCGTACACTTATATTGTCAGGGACGGCGTTTTTGCCAATGCGCAGACCGGCAATATCGTACTGATGAGCGTTTCCCTGATGCAGGGGGAGTGGACCCGGGGACTGGTGTACCTGTTCCCCGTCCTTGCCTTCGCCCTGGGCGTTTTTGTGACAGATAATATCGGTTTTTACTGGAAGAATTCCCGTCTCCTGCACTGGAGGCAGGGAATTCTTCTCATGGAAATCATTATCATGGCGGCGGTGGGGTTCCTGCCGGGGAGGCTGAATTCCCCCGCGGCTGTTTTGGTTTCCCTCGCCTGCGCCATGCAGGTGCAGTCTTTCCGGAAGGTTTCCGGCAATCCGTACGCAAGCACCATGTGTATCGGGAACCTGCGGAGCGGGACGGCTGCCCTGTCCGCATGGTTCCGGGGCAGGGGGAATGATTCCCTGAAAAAGGCGGGATACTATTTTGCGGTTATTCTTGTGTTTGCCCTTGGCGCGGGAATCGGCGGGAATATGTCAATCGCGTTCGGAGAGCGTACCATCTGGGGCAGCTGCGCTGTTCTGGCGGTATGCTTTCTTCTCATGTGCGTCCGCGGGAAATAAGGTGGTTTTCATTGACTGGATTTTGGATTTATCATATAATATTTTAGGTTAATTATGAAAGACTGAGGTGTTCGTATTATGGTAAAAAGCATGACCGGTTTCGGCCGATGTGAGGTGATCACGGAGGAGTACCGGCTGTCTGTGGAGATGAAGGCGGTCAACCACAGATATCTTGACCTTTCTATAAAGATGCCGAGGAAACTGAATTTCCTCGAGGCCCCCATCCGGGCCCTGCTGAAGGAGTATATGGAGCGGGGAAAGGTCGACGTGTATATCACTTATGAGGATTACACGGAGAACAGGGTTAACCTGAAGTACAACCACCTGCTGGCCCAGGAATATATGTCGTATTTCCGGAAGATGTCGGAGGAGTTCGGCATCCCGGATGACGTTTCCGTATCGAGGCTTGCTTCCATGCCGGAGATTTTTTCCATGGAAGAAGAGAGGGATGACGAGGATTATCTCTGGAAGATCCTGGAACCGGTGATCCGCAGCGCGACGGAGCGCTTTGTGGAATCCCGCATCCGCGAAGGGGAAAACCTGCAGCGAGACCTCCTCGGCAAGCTGGATGATATGTCCCTCATCGTGGACGATATCACGGAACGGTCGCCGAAGATCGTGGAGGATTACCGGCAGCATCTGCTGGAAAAGGTCCGGGAGCTTCTGGGCAGCACCCAGATTGACGCCAGCCTGATCGCGACGGAGGTTACGGCTTATTCCGACAAGATCTGTACGGATGAAGAGACTGTGCGCCTGCGCAGCCACATTGACGCGACCAGGAAGGAACTGGTCCGCGGCGGGAGTGTCGGGAGAAAGCTGGATTTTATCGCCCAGGAGATGAACAGGGAGGCAAATACCATTCTCTCGAAAGCGAACAACCTTGCCATAAGCGACAACGGCATTGCCCTGAAGACGCTGATTGAAAAGATAAGGGAACAGATTCAGAACCTGGAATAAGAAGAGGTATTTATGGACAACCGCGGTGTACTTGCTGTGATATCCGGCTTTTCCGGAGCCGGTAAAGGAACCCTGATGAACGCGCTCCTGGAAAGGTATGAATCCTATGCCCTCTCCGTATCCGTGACAACCCGGAGCCCGAGGGAGGGAGAGCAGGAAGGCAGGGAGTATTTCTTCATTTCCCAGGAGAGATGCGATGAGATGGCGGAAAACGGCGAGCTGCTGGAATACGCGAGATATGTGAATCATTCCTACGGTACGCCGAAAAGCTACGTCATGAAGAATCTGGAAGAGGGAAGGGATGTGCTCCTGGAGATAGAGATCCAGGGCGCCCTGCAGATTCGCGCCATATTCCCGGAAGCCATCCTTATCTTCATCACGCCTCCCAGCGCGGAGGAACTGGAGAGACGCCTCATCGGGCGCGGGACAGAGGATGCCGAGACAGTCAGGAAACGTCTCGGGAGGGCTGCCCAGGAATCGGAAGGGATGGAACAGTACGATTACCTGCTGGTGAATGACGATATTGACCGGTGTGCGGAAGAACTGCACGGGGTTATACAGGCCGCGCGGTCCAGGATGGGAAACCACCTGGAGTTCGTAAGCGGGATAAAAGAACAGATGAAACAATTCTGAAGGGAGAAATGATTTATTATGATGCTGCGTCCGTCTTTTAATGACTTGATTGATTCTGCCAACAAGTATTCCGGCCACCCGGAAAAGCCTACGGTGCAGAGCCGTTATTCCATTGTGATCGCATCGGCGAAGAGGGCAAGGCAGATTGTTGCCCAGAGTGATCCGGCCGTGGATGATGACGGGAGAAAGCCCCTTTCCGTAGCCATTGACGAAATCTACAAGGGCAGGGTCCAGATACTGTCTGACGAAGACGATCCCGAAGATAACGACTGACATCGAGAGGCTGTCACTGTGTGGTTCATGGTGATGGCTTCTGTGTTTTGAGGTAACAGACTGACATGAAGATACTTTGTGTTTCCCTGGGGTGCGATAAAAACCTGGTGGATTCCGAGATGATGATGGGACTGCTCCGGCGGGAGGGATATTCCTTTACCGATGATGAGACGGAAGCGGATATCATTGTCATCAATACATGCGCTTTTATCGACGCTGCCAAGGAGGAGAGCATTAATACCATTCTGGAGCTCGCCGAGATGAAAAGGGAAGGCAGGTGCCGCGCCCTGATCGTGGCGGGTTGTATGGCGGAGCGATATAAGGAAGAGGTGCTCCGCGAGATTCCGGAGGTGGACGCCATCCTGGGAACCAATTCCTGCGGGGAGATAGCGTCCGTGATTGACCGGGTTTTCTCCGGAGAGGAGAAGGTCACAGCTTTCCGCGACCTGTCGGAAGCGGCAGAGGATTCCGGGGAGAGGTTCGTGACCGCCGGAGGATACTATTCTTTCCTGAAGATCGCAGAAGGATGCAATAAGCGCTGCACCTACTGTATCATCCCATTCCTGCGGGGCCCGTACCGGAGCGTTCCCATTGTCCGGCTCCTGTCGGAGGCGAAAAAACTGGCCGAACAGGGTGTGAAGGAGCTGATACTGGTGGCGCAGGAGACCACACTGTACGGTGTGGACCTCACAGGAAAAAAACTGCTTCCGATGCTGCTCCGGAAGCTTTCGGAGATCGAGGGGATCGAGTGGATCCGCCTGCAGTACTGCTATCCGGAAGAGATTGACGATGAACTGACAGAAGCCATCGCCACGCTCCCGAAGGTCCTGCATTATCTCGATATCCCTGTCCAGCACGCCAGCGACAGGATTCT
>ONXW01000095.1 GCA_900321915.1 uncultured Eubacteriales bacterium | reverse complement strand
GAGCGGGGCCGCCCTGCAGATTGTATTCCGCGCCCTTTCCTTCGAGCCCCGGGATACGGTCCATTACAATGTGATTGAAACCCTGCGGATGCTCGCGGAGGGCTGAACTGACTGCCTGATTATGCAGGCGGAAAACGGACGGAGGATTTGGGGATTTATGCGGGAGTTAAGAGCCAGGCTGATGATAATCGTGTCGATGGCGATCTTCGGCACCATCGGACTGTTTGTGCGGAACATCCCGGCGGCATCCTCGGAGATAGCCCTGTTCCGCGCCATCCTTGCGGCTGTCCTCATCGGCCTGTTCCTCGCGGTCCGGAAAACCCCGGTTCCCTTCCGGGATATCCGGAAGGAGATTCCCCTCCTGATTCTTTCGGGCGTGGCGATGGGGTTCAACTGGATTCTTCTCTTTGAGGCGTACAAATATACGACGATCTCCCTGGCAACCCTGAGCTATTATTTTGCCCCGGTGATTGTGACGGCGGTCTGCCCCGTCCTCTTCCGGGAGCGGCTCACCCGGCTTCAGATTATCTGCTTCCTTATGTCCACACTGGGCCTGGTGCTCATTACCGGTATCGGCGATGTGTCGGGAGGCGGAAATAACGGGAAGGGTATACTTCTCGGACTGGGGGCCGCTGTGCTTTATGCCTGTGTGGTGCTGACCAATAAGTTTATTAAAAAGGTGGGCGGGATTCACCGCACGCTGCTGCAGTTTTTGGCGGCCATCGCAGTCCTTCTGCCCTATGTCGTGATGACGGACGGCATCACCGTACACCGCATGCCGCTCTCCGGCTGGGGGTCTCTCCTGGTGGTGGGCCTGGTGCACACGGGAATCGCCTACTGCCTGTATTTTTCCGCCCTGCGGGATGTGCGGGGGCAGGAGGCGGCTATCCTGAGCTACGTGGACCCGCTGGTAGCGGTGGTCCTCTCCGTCACACTGCTCCATGAGAGCATGAGTATTTTCCAGATGATTGGGGGCGCGCTGATACTCGGGTTTACCCTGATCAATGAGCTGTTCGGCGGGAAGTAAGAAACCGCGGTTTCCGATAAGGAGGAGAGAAACATATGGCAAAGAAAAAGGGCGGAATCGGAAAGGTGATCCTTATTGCGTTCGTGGTTTTTCTGATGGTAGGAATCATCCTGCTTGTCGGACTGGTGTTTCTCGTCATGAAGGATGTGAAGGAGAATATGGCGGGGATCGGGGACACTGTCCCGGACTTTTCCGTGAACACAACCGACGGGAAAACCATATCCCTGGAGGAGCTCCTGCAGGAGAATGACTGCGTGGTGCTGAACGTATTTACTACCTGGTGCGGTCCCTGCAAGGTCGAATTCCCTGAGATGGAAGCGGCGTATGAGAAGGACCATGCGGGATATGAGATTGTGGCCGTGGCGGATGATAAAGTCACTGTTGAGGATGTGGCGGCTTATCAGAAGGAGATGGGACTGACCTTCCCCATGGGTATTATGGCAGAAAAAGCGGACGCTCTCTCAACTTTCGCTTACCCGACAACGTATGTAATAGACCGGAATAAGAAGGTGGGGTTCCGCCAGGAGGGATACTTCCGGAAAGCGGAAGACTTTGAGAAGGTGGTGAACGCCTTCCGCGGGGAAAACTACGAAGAAAAGCAGGTGGCGCTCTACACTATGTATGCCTGGGATAAGGACGGAACACCGATCCCCGGCGTGGAAGTGCGGATAAGCTCCGCAGCGGGAACCGAGACCATGACCACCGGGGAAGACGGAACCATCTCCTGCTTTATGGAGAATCCGAAGGATGTTACGGTGACCGTCATCTCGGCGCCGGAAGGATACAGCATCAAGGGCGAGGCGGAAGCTTCCCTCGATGCGAAATCCACCTGGGTGAAGCTGGACGTGGTGAAAAAGTAAAAAAGTCCTTGCTATAATCAGAGGTTTGTGTTAGAATAGCTTTCGTCGGAGAGATAACCGGCGAAAGCTTATGCGCGAGTGGCTCAGTTGGTGGAGCACGACCTTGCCAAGGTCGGGGCCGCGGGTTCGAGTCCCGTCTCGCGCTCTTTCTTTTTCAG
>ONXW01000094.1 GCA_900321915.1 uncultured Eubacteriales bacterium | reverse complement strand
TTCATACCTGATGGGAAGGAGGGCGTAATAGCCGTCCGTTTCCGGATCATAATCGGAAATATCCTCCCCTATGGGGATATCCGGCTCGCCGGCGTAAGCAGTGAAGATGGGCGTGGCTGCGAGAAGTGCTCCCAGGACAAGGGACAGGATCTGTTTTCTGATGTTATACTTTTTCATTCCGTCCCTCCGACTTTCTCCGCAATGTCCCGGAACTCTTCCGCCGATTTCTCCCGGTAAAACCGGAGCGTACCGCCGTAGAGGGCGTCCAGAAGCTCATAGTCTTCCGCCGCCCACAGATCGGGCCCCTCCAGCTCTGCCGTCACAGTTACGGTTTTCTTCTCGTATTCCCCCGCGGATATCTTCCTGAGCACCTCCTGCCGGAAGGCCTCCTCATCTCCGAAGCTTTCGATATCCATCCCGGAAAGCATGGCGTACATGTCCGGGCCTGTGACTGTCACCTCCGCCTCCGCGGGAAATGCGGCGGGCTCGCTGTACTTGATCTCCGTCACTTCCTCCAGGGCAGCGTAAAGGCTCCCCTCACCGGGACCGGGCGTCTCCTCCTCCAGGAGCGCCCCGTATTTCTCTTCCAGCACGGCATAAAACTCTTCCTCGCTCATTTCAGCGACTTTTCCCGCATCGGCCGACACGGAACCGCCGCCCTCTTTCTTTTTTCCTTCCGCCGCCTGTGCGCCGGCAGTCTCCTTTTCCTCTTCTTCCACGGCCGTGTCCGCGTCCCGGAAGTGCTTCACCGCCAGGATCCCCCCGGTAAACAGGGCGCCGCCTCCCAGCGCGATGGCCAGGAAAAGGGCGATCCATTTCCCCGGGCCGCCCTTCTTCGGGGGCATTTTCCCGGAACCCGCCGCAGGCATTTCCCGGCGGGGCATCTGACCGCCTCCCGCAGGCATTTCCCGGCGGGGCATCCGGCCGTTTCCGGCGGGCGTCTGCGCGCGGGGTCTTTCAGGCTCCGGCACCCTCCAGCCGCAGGAGGTGCAGAACCTGGCGCCTCCCGGAATCTCTTTTCCGCATCTTGGACAAAACATGGTTACACTCCTCCTGCACGGGAAGTCTTTTTCCGCGTCTTTTTCTGCTCCTCCGGCCCGTTATCTTCCTGCTCCCGCAGGTTCCGGAGCACATTCTCCTCCTGGTTCAGGATATGCTCTCCCGCGGCCTTCTTGGCCAGGTCCACATCCCGGTTCCTGAGCGCTTCCATCATCCTGACGTGTTCCTCCATCAGGGAAAGCCTTGACTTCTCATCTTTGATATGCTCCAGGCGGTAACGGTACATCTGTTCCCGCAGGTTATTCAGCATCTGCACCAGCTTCGTGTTTCCGGTTCCGCTGTATATTACATCGTGGAAGCTCTCGTCGCTCTCCGCAATCCGCAGGGCGTCTCCTCCCCGGACCGCTTTTCCGAATTCCTCTTCCGCCTCTTCAAGCCTGCGGAGGTCCTCTTCCGTCATCCTCTCGCAGGCAAGCTCAATCGCCAGCTTTTCCAGGCTCCGCCGCACCTCCAGGACGTCCCGCAGGCTTTTCTCCGAAATGCCGGCCACCTGGGCGCCCCTGCGGGGAATCATCATCACCAGCCCCTCCTGCTCCAGCATGCGTATCGCTTCGCGGAGGGGTGTGCGGCTCACGCCGAGTTTATTTGCCAGGGGGATCTCCATCAGGCGCTCCCCCGGCGCCAGGTCTTCCCGGAGAATGGCCTGCCGGAGAGTCTGAAACACCACGTCCCGCAGCGGAAGATAGGCATCCATCTTCATCTCGAATTTATCCAGCATCGATCCCTCTCCTTTCTTCTCATCCTTTCCGGCGGCTTCCCGGCTGGTACGGCTCTGTCAGGTAAACCTGCCTGACCTGGAACTCCTCTGCCCGGGCCCGCAGGGCGCGCAGCGCGGCCTGCGCCCTGTCCTCATCGTCGAAAATCCCGAACACCGTAGGTCCGCTCCCGCTCATCATCGCGCGCGCCGCCCCGAGAGAAACCATCGCTTCTTCTATTGCCGGGATCTCCGGATGCATGGGGGCTGTCACGCACTCCAGCGTATTGCCCATACAGCGCACAAGCTCCCCCAGGTCCCCGGCGCTGAGCGCCGAGAGCAGTCCCTCCGTATCCGGTCCCATGGCCCGGAAGGCCTCCGCTTCCTCCGAATGGTCTTCCGGCGGGGGCATCAGCCGGTCAAGCTTTGTGTAGATTTCCTTTGTGGAAACGGAAAAGGCGGGCTTCGCGATAAGGATCCGGCATCCGGGCATCGGCGGAAGTTCGGTCAGGATCTCGCCGATCCCCTCCGCCAGGGCGGTTCCCCGCATAATGCAGTAGGGGACATCAGCCCCCAGCCTGAGGCCCCGCTCCATCAGCTCCTTCCGGGAGAGCCCCAGGGCAAACATCCTGTTAACCCCGTAGAGTACCGCTGCCGCGTCCGTGCTTCCCCCGGCCATCCCGCCGGCCACGGGGATAAACTTGCCGATGCGGATATGGAGCCCCTCTTTCACCTGAAACTCATCCATCAGGATCTTTGCCGCGCGGAAAGCGAGATTGGTCTCATCCGCCGGCAGGAAAGGCAGGCTGTTTTCCAGCGTGATCCCCTCCTCGTCCTTTACCTTAAGCTCCACGGTATCGTAGAGCCCGACGGACTGCATGACCATCCGCACCAGATGGTACCCGTCCTCCCGCCTTCCGGTCACATCCAGCCCCAGGTTGATTTTTCCGTGCGCGCGCAGCTTCAGGTATCGCTCCATTCTGTCCCCTCCGTTTCGATCCCGCCGGTTACGGCCTTTTAAACCCGCCCGGGATCTTCTGTATTCTGTATTTTGTACTTTGTATACAGTATAGCGTGTTGCGGGAGCTTTTGCAAAAGCTTCAGCCCCTCCGCAGCCTTTTTCTCCATTCCCTCTCCCCGCTGCCGTCTTTTCCCGCTTCCTGAACGAATCCCAGCTTCTGGGCGAGGGCGCGGGAGGCGCTGTTTTCATCGGCAACCCGCAGCAGAACCTCATCAAGCCCCATAACAGCGTCCGCATATTCCAGGATGGCCCGGCAGGCTTCCAGGGCGTATCCGTTTCCACGGAAAGACGGGTAGATATGATATCCAAGCTCCCGGCCGGTAATCCCGGCTTTCCCGATAATCTCCCCTCCTTCCCTGAGCACCAGGGCCCAGAGACCGCACTCGGCAAACCGGTACTGGTTTTCGATGTAGGCATGCCGTTTCTCCCGGTCGGAAAATACGCCGCAGTCCCAGCAGGAAGGTTCCTCCAGGGGGTCCGCGTCGGCAAATTCCCGTATCCTGAGGCGGGGCGTCCCGGCGATTGTCAGGGGAATCCGGAATTTCCGGCAAACCGCCCGGACCAGGAGGTCGTCTGTGACATCCGCGGGATCCTCCGCGAGGTAGAGACAGCCCGGAACGGCGGTACTGTCCGAACCCGGGGCCCATATGCCAATAATGGCCCTTCCCGCCGCGTCCGCGGCGAGAAGAGCCTCTCTTTCATCCGATATCGTGACCGGAACATTTTTCCCGTCAATCTGTATCCAGCGTTCGATTTTCATGCTCCGATTCCCTGATTTCCATTCATTAACGTTCCTTCAGTTTTTCCGGTTCCGGATACTCCACCCCGAAGGTCTCCACCGTCATCTTTTTAATCTTCTGCTCCTTAAGCGGCCGGTCGCTCCAGTCCGTGCGGACCGAGGCGATCCTGTCCACATTCTCAATCCCTTCGGTCACCATGCCGAAAGCGGCATACTGGCCGTCCAGGAAGGGGGAATCCTCATGCATGATGAAGAACTGGGATCCCGCGGAATCCGGAGCCTGTGTCCTTGCCATGGAAAGCACGCCCTTGGTGTGCCTCAGGTCATTCTGGAACCCGTTCGCGCTGAACTCGCCGCGGATCGCATAGCCCGGGCCGCCAATGCCGGTGCCCTGCGGGTCGCCGCCCTGGATCATAAAGCCCTTGATGACGCGGTGGAAAATCAGGCCGTCATAGAACCCGCTGCCGGCCAGGCTCAGGAAATTTCTGACCGTATTGGGCGCGACGTCCGGATAAAGCTCCGCCTTGATGATATCGCCGTTCTCCATCTCAATTGTTACCATCGGATTGCTCATAAGTGTTCCTCCCTGTTTTTATGTGTTCTGCCCGGTCACTGTTCGGTGACAGGTAAAATACAGTATCTGATAATCCGCGGATACTTCCCGCAGGAATTCCAGCCCGTGCTCCTGTTTGCTGTCATCCAGGTTGACAAAGGGGTCGTCCATCACCAGGAAGGGTTTCTCGTCCCGGTACATGGCATCCACCATGGCCATCCTGCTGCAGATCCCCACCAGGTCCCGGTACCCCGCGCTGAGGAGTTCCGTATCCCGCTGGGCGCCGTCTTCCATCAGCGTCACATTCAGCGCGGAATCCATGCGGAAGCGTGACGCGTCCTGCCCTGTCAGCATGGTGTAATACCTGCCGAAGGCATTGCGCACCGGATCCATATAGCGGACGGAGAACTGCTGCATGGCCCGCTCCAGGTACTTCCTGGTATCTCCCAGCAGGTCGAACCGGTGCATATCCCGGTTGATCTCCTGCTCGATGCGCTCCTCCTGCAGTTCCTTTTCTTCCAGGTCCTCCAGCTGCTCCCGGGTTCCCTCCAGCTGGCGCCGCAGTTCGGAAATCTCCCTGTCAACCGCCTCTTTCTCCGCCGCCAGCTCGTCGCGCTGCCGGTTCAGCTCCGAAATGGAGGATTCCCGCGCCGCCGCGGCCTGCGCCCGGAGTGTTTCCATATCATAGAGTTCCTCGAATTCCTGCCGCTTCGCCCTTCTCTCCTCCAGGCCGTCGCTGTGCAGGCGGATCTCCTTTACCCGATCGCGGATCTCTGTCATCTGCGCCGCCACATCCGATTTCACCGGAAGCCCCAGAGACAGCACGAATTCTCCCAGGTTCCTCTGCATGCCGCGCACCCGCTCCCTGGCCCTGCGGGCCTCGGAAAGCCTTGCGGACAGCGCCGCGTACTCCGCGGCATCCTGCCTCAGCTCCTGCAGGAGATCCGTCCAGCTCCCCTCCGGCTCCTCATAATAGTTCCGGAAGAAGGCGCTGATTTCTTCCTCCATATAGAGGCATTTCTCACCGTAATTCCGGTCCCTCCACGTGTCATACTGCACGGAGAGGCGGCGGAAATCCTCCGCGGACCGGCGTATCTCGTAGAGACGGTCGTCCACCTCCTCAGGAACAAAGCCAAACCCGTAGAGGGCAAGGAATTCCTGTATTGTCCCGTCAATCTCCAGGAGGCGTTCTTTCTTCCTGGCAATCTCTTCCCGCATCTCACCGGCCCGTCCGCCGGCCATAGCCTCTTCCCGGGCTTCCTGCAGGCCCGCCCCGGTATCCTTCTTTTTCCTGGCTTTTATCAGCAGGCCCGCCAGAAGGAGTATTCCCCCGGATATCCCGGTGATAAACCCGTACAGCGGGTACCCGAAATACTCCAGGCCGAAGCCTGCCAGCATGAATACGAGCCCCAGCAGGATTACCGTCAGTTTCCGGCGGTGGGCGGCGGCGATCCGGATCTCGGTCCTGTGGTCGAATTCCACGCCCTGCATCTCGCGCATTTCCCGGTAAGCGGCCCGCTCGGACTGCTCCGCGCCGGCAAGCCTTTCCCGCTCATTCCACATGTCGACCAGCCGGTCCATGGCTTCATCCTCGGGAACGCCGTTTTCAAACAGGGCAGCTTCCCGCCTCCGCCGCTGCTCTTCTTCCTCTGTGAGCCGGTTCGCCGCCTCCCACTGGCGCATCCGCGTCATCTCCGCGATGGTCCGGGAAACCTGCTCCATCCGCTCCTCGGAAGGCGTCCCTGTGTTGAACATGCGAATCAGGCGGTTCATCCGCTCCGTCTCCTCGTGGGAGAGGGAAAGCCCCTGCGCCGCCTGGATGGCGCCGAAGATTCGCCCGGCCTCGGCGGATTCCATCTCCACCCGGGCCATATCCGGCACATCCTTCGGGAAATAGGAAAGCGCCTGCGCAAGCCGCTCTTCTTCCTCCGCCTCATTTTTCAGGAGAAGCTCATATTTATCGAGGAGTGACCCGCCGTCATGGTAGCCGGCAGCCTCCTGCATCTTTTCCGCAAGCTCCTTCTGCCGCAGCTCGATGCCCCTGCGCTCCTCCTTTTTCTCCGCGATGGAAAGCGTCAGGCGTTCGGCTGTTTTTTCCGCGGCCGTCCTTCCCCCCAGCTCTGCCCGGAGGCCGGAAAGCCGGTCCCTGAGCCTGCTTATGGCGCCGGTTTTTCTCTGCGGCGTCAGGCTGTCCATCTCTTTTTTAAACTGCTCCCGGACCTCCTCATAGCGGTTCATGTCATCGTCAAACCGGGAGAGGTCCCCTATCTTCGCGTGGATAGAAGAGGTTGCCTGCGTCCGGATATCTTCCTGTCCGGTAAAAGCGGTCCTGGAAAATGCGGCCGCGTCGATCTGGAACAGCTCCTCCCCGATGCGCTCGCTGAAATCGCCGCTGGGGAGGTTGGTATCCGCGTCGTAAAGCCGGAAGGTATCCTCCCGGTCCTTCATCCCGAATACCCGCTCAATACGGTAGCGCCGGTCCCCCTTCTCGAAGGTCAGCTGTCCGCCGTAGACGCCGGACTGCTTCCAGGGCCGGTACCTTTTCCGCTCATTCTCCGCATCCTTTCGTTTGCTCCCGCCCGTGAAGGAATAAAACATCACCCGGATAAAGGCTGCGAGCGTACTTTTCCCCCAGCCGTTTTCCCGCAGTATCACGTTCAGGCCGGGCTCCGCCTCAAGCGTATAATCCGAAAGCCTGCCGAAATTTTCCACATGTAAACTGATCAGGCGCATGTTCTGACTCTGCCACTTTCTGCTGTCACAGACAGCCGTCCTCATTCTCGCCCATCAGGGCCCTGATGCCGCAGCGTATAATCTCCGCCTTCCGCTCTTCCGGAAGGGTCCCGTCGGATTCCACGGTCCGGACGAACTCCCCTTTCAGGGAGGCGTCCAGACGGAAATCCCTGTAATCCACAAAAAGCCGCGTCCTGTCCTGTACCCGGAGGAAATACCGGCTGTCCCGGACACCGGTCTCGATAAAGGACGGATCCTTCTCGCAGTCCACCGGAACTTCCCCCGTAAGCACCACCCGTACCAGGTCCTCCGGGGAGGAGGACTCCGCAAGGGCGTCCCGCACGCGGGCCGTCATCTCCGCTGACGAAGCGCATCCCGTCACATCCACCGGCACTTCCAGCACCGTTCTCTTCGCAAAAGGCACAAATTCCGATGTAATATGGTACGTCTCGTCGTCGATATCCAGAAGCACAAATCCGTGGGGCCCGCACTCATCAAAGCCCCTTCCCTCGAGACAGCCCGCATAGCAGTATCTTCCGCGGGGATCCAGCTTCCCCTCGCGGTATCCGTGATAGTGGCCGAGGGCAAGGTAATCGATGCCGCGCCCCTTAAGCCGCCCCAGGGGGATCCCTTCCGCCCTGTCCTTCGATTCATATTCCTCCGCCGCGCCGTGCAGCATCACGATATTCACGTGCCGCATGTCCGGGTACAGGGAATTCCAGAGGGCTTCCCGGTTTTCCTCCGTAAGCTCCGCGCCGATCAGCACGATGCGCATGTTCCTGTCCCGGTCCAGGCCGTAGCTGGTCCAGGTATCCCCGAACAGCC
>ONXW01000002.1 GCA_900321915.1 uncultured Eubacteriales bacterium | reverse complement strand
CCCAGGAGCCAGACGCGTCCCTTGAATCTCTCCATAACAGTTCCTTTCTTTCCTTACGCGGGTACGATCTCGCCGGCGATGGCCGAGGCCGTCACCGTCGCGGCGGAAGCCAGGTATACAAAGGAATTCTTGTCGCCGGCGCGTCCCTTGAAATTCCGGGTGCCGGTGCTGATGAGGACCTCTCCCTCGCCGATGACGCCCTGGCAGCTGCCCCAGCAGACGCTGCAGTTCGGGTTCATGACAATGGCGCCGGCCTCCATAAACACATCCAGAAGCCCCTCCTGCATGGCCTGCAGGTAAACCTCGCGGCTCGCCGGCACCACCAGGAACCGGACGGTATCCGCCACCTTCTTCCCCTGAATGATCGCGGCGCCAAGCCGCAGATCCTCGATGCGCCCGTTGTTGCAGGACCCGAGGAAGGCCTCATTGATCTTAATCCCTCCGCACTCGGACACGGGGGAAATATTGTCCACAAAATGCGGTTTCGCCACCACGGGGACGATCGTGCCCATATCAATCTCATAGACCTTCTCGAACACCGCGTCCGGGTCGCTCGCAAAGACGGCAGCCGGCTTCCTCCCACCGTGGGCCTCCAGGTAAGCCATGGTCTTCTCATCCACCTCCATGAGGCCGGTCTTCGCGCCCGCCTCCACGCAGAGGTTGCAGATGGAAATACGGTCGGACACCGACAGGCTGTGAAGCCCCTCACCGCCGAACTCCATGGCATGGTAATTGGCGCCATTTGCCCCTATCATGCCGATGATGGTCAGGATCAGGTCGCGGGCCGTCGCGCCGTTCCCGAGCCTGCCCGTCAGGTTAAACCGGAGGGTCGCCGGGGTCATCACCCAGGACTTGCCCGTCACCATGCCGTAGAGATAGTCCGTATTGCCCACGCCCGTACCGAAGGCTCCCAGCGCGCCGTAGGAGCAGGTATGGCTGTCCGCGCCGAAAATCAGCTGCCCGGGCGCCACGTACTTCTCCAGCATCACCTGGTGGCAGACGCCCTCGCCCTCATAGAAGGCGATCCCGTTGGCCTTCGCGAAATCCCGCATCTTCTTCTGGGACGCCGCCGTCTTGGGGCTGTCGCAGGGGACATTGTGATCCACAATCCAGACCAGCTTATCCACATCCGCGATGCGCGGATTCTTCAGCCGGTTGTACTTATCCACCGTCAGATGGGACGTTCCGTCATTGCTCATGAGATAATCCAGCTCCACGGTATGGATCTCCCCCGCATGCACCTCGGGAAGGCCCGCCGCCCTGGCTATTATTTTTTCCGCAATCGTCATACCCATAATTTGAATTCCTCTCTTATCATCCCGTTCAGAACCATCTGTCCGGTTTATTTATCCAGGGAGGCAATCAGCCCGCCCTGGTCCAGGATACTCTGCAGGTGCTCCGGAAGCTTTGTGCAGGCATAGGTCTTCCCGTTCGCCGTCACCGTGCCCTCGCTGAGGGAGAGCTCCATCTCATCCCCCGACTTCACCTCGTCCCAGAGATCCCTGCAGACAATGGCCGGAAGGCCGATGTTGATGCAGTTCCGGTAAAAAATCCGGGCAAATGACTTCGCCAGGACTGCCTTCACGCCCAGGGCCTTCAGGACGCTCGGCGCCTGCTCCCTGGAGGATCCGCAGCCGAAATTCTCCTCGGCCACCACAAAATCCCCCGGCCTCACATTCTTCGCAAAATCCGCGTCCAGAGACTCAAACGTGTGCTCCTTCATCTCGTCGATCGTGGGATATAACAGATACTGGGACGCAATAATCTGATCCGTGTCGACATCCCTGTCAAAGCGGAAAATCTTTCCCATAAGAATCCTCCTGCTATAATTTATTGTTTTGGCTTTACTGCTATTATATAACTTATATTTTTATCGCACAAGCAAAATAATGTAAAACCGGAAGAATCATGGTATGATGAACAGAGCATTTACCCCGGTCTTACAGACCGGTGATTCTGAGAACAGGGAGGTCCTTCCATGAAAACCATTCTTTGCTACGGCGATTCCAATACATACGGCTACAATCCCGCAAACGGCATGCGCTACCCGAAAAACGTCCGCTGGCCGGGATGCCTGGGGATTCTTCTGGGAAATGAATACGAAGT
>ONXW01000324.1 GCA_900321915.1 uncultured Eubacteriales bacterium | reverse complement strand
TCTCGCGGAGCTTTCCCACACCCGCAGGGCGGGAAGCAGCGCTGCGGTGGTGATGAACGCGAACCCCTTCACCCTGGGACACCAGTACCTGGCAGAGCAGGCTTCCGCCTCCTGCGATACGCTCCACCTGTTCATCGTCTCGGAGGACCTGAGCCTGGTGCCCTTCTCCGTGCGGCGTCGGCTGGTGGAGGAAGGCACGGCGCACCTGAACAATGTGGTCCTTCACGACTGCGGTCCCTACATCATTTCTTCGGCCACCTTCCCGAGCTATTTCCTGAAGGATGAGACCGCCGTGATCGAGGGGCAGGCGCGCCTTGATATTACGGTGTTCCGGAGGATCGCGGAGGCCTGCGGCATCACGGCGCGCTGGGCAGGTGAGGAACCCTCGAGCCAGGTCACCGGTCTCTACAACCGCATCATGGCGGAGGAGCTGCCGAAGGCCGGGATCACGTTCCGGGAGATCCCCCGCAGGGAGTCCGGCGGGGCGCCTGTCAGCGCCAGCAAGGTCCGGCTTCTGCTTTGTGACGGGAATTATGAAGCCTTGAAAGACCTGCTTCCTGCTTCCACACTTTCTTACTTCCAAAGCCCGGAGGCGGAGCCGGTGCTCGAGCGTATCCGCGCGGCGGAGGAGGTCGTCCATTACTGATGAAGATGACAGCGCAGTAAGTATGTCACGCTACTCCATGCTCCTGCGGCATTCCTCAATGAGGATTTCCAGGAAGGTCTTCATATAGCCGGACTGATAGGCATGCCGGTGGGTAACTAAATATAGCTCATTGGAGTCGGTGATCTCCGGGATAGGGAAGGAAAGAAGACGGCCGGAAATACGGGAGGCCCTGGGGAGCAGGGCGTTCCGGAGCATCTGCTGCGGGCAGAAGCAGGCGCCCAGCTGGCGGCTTGCCAGTTCCATCTGCACATAGTATCCGTCCACAGAGATGATCTGTTCCGGGGCAAAGGTCAGGCCCTCCAGATATTCGTTGATCCTGAGGCGGAAGTTGGTGGCCTGCTGATTGAGGATCAGCGTCATTTTCTGAAGGTCCTCCCGGGTGATGATGCCGATCTCCGCAGGATCCCGATCCAGTGTCCTTTCCAGATAGTCGGCGGAGACCACCAGAAAAGCAGCTTCCGAAGCGATGCGGATGCGGCGGAATTCCGGCAGGTCCCTGGCGTTGATGCCGAAGAAGAGATCCAGGTCTCCGTTCAGGAGCATCTTTTCGAAGTCACTGGTGTCGTGACTGTAAAAGTTCAGCTTCACGTTGGGGCAGAGGGCGCGGAATCGGACCAGGGTCTCCGGAAGGATACAGCGCGCCCGGACGGAGTGGATGCCGATATTCAGGAGGCCGTGCTGTTTGTCGCGGATCTCGGTCAGTTCCGTCTGGAGCCCGTCCTCTAGGATGCGGACCTTCTGCAGAGTACGGTACAGCGCTTCTCCTTCCTGGGTCAGCTGGAAACGCGGCTTCCGCAGAAACAGCTTGCTGCCGTAAAGCTGTTCCAGCTTCTGCATCTGTTCGCTTAAGGACTGTTGGGTGATGTAGAGTACTCGGGCAGCGCTGGAGATTCCTTTTTCCTCAGCGACGGTCATAAAATATTTTTCTGCGGTCTGCATCGGCGGCCTCCTCTGTTATTCTGATGATTCAGCACCCCTGTGCCGGGTGCTTTTTTAGTGGAAAGATTTTGTGTGAACATAGAACGATCAATCCGGAATCTAAAACAGGTAATTACCTGTGATACTAAAATAAACTCCAGTTTTACCTGTGTCAACATGCTGATTATAATAAGCTTGTCCAATCAATTCCATTGATGGTTCGGGCCGGCCTTATGCATCTTGTTTATTGATTACATTATGCTTTAAGAAAAACGGCCCGGACACCAGGTAAGGAGGAGCCATGGCGAGAGAGAACTATGTTTACAAGACACCAGCCTCGAAGCTGGTGCAGGTGGCTGCGATCGCGGCAGAGTACCGCGACCGTCCCGACATGCTGATGATGGTCCTGATCCGGACGCAGGCGATCGTACCTGCGCTTTCCAAGGCGGTCATTACAGTCATCGCCCGGGAGATGAACATTCCCCGCAATCAGGTGTACAGCTTTGTGACCTTCTACGCGATGCTGTCTGTGAAGCCCCAGGGCAAGTATATCATTCGCATGTGCAAGAGTGCTCCGTGCCATGTGCGCGGCGCCAGGGAAGTAGTGGACGCGATCTGCGACCTGCTGCAGCTGCAGATCGGAGAGACCTCCGAGGACGGAAGGTTTACGCTGGAGTACTGTCCGTGCCTTGGTCTCTGCGAGAATTCCCCGGCGATCATGATCAACGACAGGGCCTACAGCAACCTGACGCCGGAGAAAGCCCGCGACATCATCAAACAGTATATCAGGGAGGAGGTCTGAGCCATGGCGGAGCTGATGCAGAAGAAAGATATCAAAGAAGTGCGCAACCTCCTGCGGAACCGGGGAAAGATCGATCCCTGCAGCGCGGAAGAGTACGCGAAGCAGGGCGGATTTGAAGGCCTCAGGAAGGCCCTTGCCATGGAGCCCGCGGAGATCATTGAGATCGTGAAGGAGTCGGGCCTCCGGGGAAGAGGCGGCGCGGGATTCCCCACCTGGAGGAAGATGCAGTTCACCGGCACCGCTGAGGACCCGGTCCGCTACATTGTCTGCAACGCTGACGAGGGAGAGCCCGGGACCAACAAAGACAGGATCCTTCTTTCCAGCGATCCCTGTTCTGTTTTTGAAGGCATGGCGATCTGCGGAAAAGCAGTCGGAGCCCATGTGGGCTATGTGTATCTCCGGGCGGAATACACTTATATTTTCCCGATCATGCAGGCGGCCCTGGAGGACGCGGAACGCCTCGGATATCTCGGAAAGAACATGATGGGAAGCGGTTATGATTTTGAGATCAAGTTCCGCTCCGGCGCCGGAGCCTATGTGTGCGGCGAGGAGACAGCGCTCTTCGAATCCATCGAGGGAAAGCGCGGCGAGCCGCGGTTCCGCCCGCCTTTCCCCAGTATCAAGGGACTGTTCGGGAAGCCAACCATGCTGAACAACGTGGAGACGCTGGCCAACATCGCCCCCATCCTGGACCACGGGGCGGCCTGGTTCCGTCAGAACGGCACGGAGAACAGCCCGGGAACAAAGCTTTTCACGGTCTGCGGAAATGTCGAGCGGCGCGGGGTCTTCGAGTTCCCCATGGGCGTGAACCTGAAGGATATTATCTACGAGGTCTGCGGCGGCATTCAGGACGGGAACCAGCTGCTCTGCGTACAGACCGGCGGTACCTCCGGCGCCATCATCAACCCCGGCCAGATCGACATGAACCTGGATATCGATTCAGTATCCGCCTCCGGCGGGCGGCTGGGCTGCGGCACCATTCTGGTGGTGGACGACAGGAACTGCATCGTGGATGTGGTGCTGAACAACCTTGACTTTTTCCGAAGAGAGTCCTGCGGAAAATGCACCCCCTGCCGGGAGGGAGGGCAGCAGCTCTACAACCTGGTGAAGCGCATCTCGGAGGGAAAAGGAAGCGTGAAGGACCTGGATAAGATCGAAGAGCTCTGTGAGACAATGCAGCTTACATCGCTTTGCGGCCTGGGCGTTTCCACATCCGTCCCGGTCCTGAGCAGCATCCGGAATTTCCGCAGCGATTACCTGCATCATATCGACGGGGATTACTGCGGCATCTGTTCGAAAGGAGGCAGCCAATGATGGAAAAGATGATCAATCTGACGATCGACGGACAGAAGCTCTGCGTCAAAGAAGGGACCACGATACTTAACGCAGCGAAGCAGGCGAGTATCAATATCCCTACCCTGTGCTACCATGAGGATCTGGGAACCAAGGCAAACTGCAGGATCTGCGTGGTGGAGGTGGAAGGAATGAAGCAGCTTCCTACATCCTGCTCTACTCCGGTGGCTGAGGGCATGGTGGTGCGCACTGCTTCCCCGAAGGTCCTGAAGGCAAGGAGGAACCTCCTGGAACTGATCTTCGCGCGGCATCCCCAGAACTGCCTGGTCTGCGCGAAGAACGGAGAGTGCGACTTGCAGAAGCTCTCCCAGACACTGGGGCTTCACAATGAGAACCGTTATGAGCAGCGTCTCCGCAGCCAGCCGGATGACTGGAGCTCACCTTCCATCATGCGGAACCCGAAGCTCTGCATCCTCTGCGGAAGGTGTCTTGAGGTCTGCAACGAGGTCCAGAAGGTAAACGTGCTTTCCAAGGAAAACCGCGGCTTCCATACCCTGGTGGCGCCGGCCTACGGAGAACTGCTGGCGGATACCAACTGCATCAACTGCGGTCAGTGCGTCCAGTACTGTCCCACGGGAGCCCTGACGGTGCACTACTTTACTAATAAACTTCTCGACGAAATGGGCGCCGGAAAGAAGATGATCATGCAGGTGGCGCCCTCCGTCCGCATTACCCTGGCGGAAGCGCTGGGAGAAGATCCCGGGACGGTCAGCACCGGCCGGCTGGTGACCGCACTGAAGCGGCTCGGCTTCTACCGGGTATTTGACTCCGATTTTTCCGCGGACCTCACCATCATGGAGGAGGGGACGGAGCTCCTGCACCGTCTTCAGGCACACGCCTCCGGCAAGGCAGCCGCAGACGATGCGCCCCTTCCCATGTTCACTTCCTGCTGCCCGGCCTGGGTGAAATACCTGGAGACTTACGAACCGAAGATGACGGACCACCTCTCCACGGCCAAGTCGCCTCAGCAGATGTTCGGCGCTATGATCAAGACCTGGTACGCGGAACGTGAGGGGATCGATCCCGGGGAGATCTGCAGCGTGTCGGTCATGCCCTGCACGGCGAAAAAGTTCGAGTGCCAGAGGCCTGAACTGAATGACAGCGGATATCAGGACGTGGACATCTCCATCACGGTGCAGGAACTGGCGAGAATGATCCGGACCGGCGGCATCGATTTCAGGCACCTGGAAGAAACGGAGTTTGACGATCCCTTCGGACTGGGGTCCGCCGCGGGGCTGATCTTCGGCGCCACAGGCGGCGTCATGGAAGCAGCGCTCCGCACGGTCTACAAGGTCCTGACCGGCAAGGAGATGGAGGACCTGAACTACGAGCCTGTCCGGGGATTTGAAGGTGTGAAGGAAGCTGCCATCGACATCAACGGCACGGAAGTCCGGGTGGCTGTGGCCCACGGCATCGCCAACGCGCAGAAGGTGGTGGAGAAAGTAAAGAGCGGATAATCCCGCTGGCACTTCATCGAGATCATGGCCTGTCCCGGCGGCTGCATCGGCGGGGGTGGGAACCCGCCAAAGACCTGGGCAAAAATGCAGGAGCGGAAGAAAGCTATCTATGAAGCCGCGGCAGCGCTTCCTGAGCAGCAGTCCCACAACAATCCGGCCATCGCCAAAGTCTATGAGACCTACTTTGGAGAACCATGCGGCGAGCTGTCACACAAGCTTCTCCACACTCATTATTACAACAGACAGGACCTCCTGAGATAAAAAGGAACAGGCCTCGGTTTTCCCAGAAATATGATCAGCCCCGGAAACGTTTCCGGGGCTTTTCAATGTCCTGATGCCTTATAATACATCGTACTCGACAACGTGACGATTAATCAGTTTGTTACTCATAATAGTGAAATCGGGAGGCCAGAAGATGGGGTAAACCAGAAAAGGCGAAAAGAGTTTTATGATGAAAATCAATTATAATGGAAGATACGAAAATCGAACGGTTACAAAGTGTGAAGATTGGAGGATAGCATGCCTGCATATACTGATGAAGAGATAAGAAAAATGAAAAAAATCACATGTAAAATCGCCGGCGATTACTTGGGGATATCGTCTATGGCTGTAAGCATAGGCATGAGAAATAATCTCTTGCCAATAGGCTTCGCGATTCATAACGAAGAACGAGATAGAGCTTATTCCGAAAGTTGGTCATACCAGATTATTGCAGAGAGACTTATTGCATATAAGTACGGAAGAATCTCAGAAGTTCAGGTCCAGAATATTGAGAAGAATCTATCTGTAATTATCCAACAGTTTGAAGAGATGAGGAAAGACTTGGTTTTTCTATTAAGCGAAAACGCAGATCCGCAGAATTAGAGCTATTTGATTATGCGTTTTCGCTTGGTAAGTATTCTGATGAAGAAAAGAAATACGAAGGAAAGGAATTGCCAGGATGGAGAGCAAAATAGAAATAGTAAAGCTATCAAGGAAACAATTATACGATGATGTATGGCAGTTATCTGTTGCTGGAGTCGCCAGAAAGTATAATTTGGATTATAGTCGGCTGATAAGCAGCTGCAAAGAGGCCGAAATTCCATATCCTTCTTCTGGATACTGGACCAGAAAGAATAGGGGAAAAGATGTTTCATTGGAGATTATCCCACTAGAAGGCGATGAGAGTCTTTATGTTAAGCTTGCCACGAATAATTCAGTTGTAAGGAGAATCAAGAAGATAAAGTCTGAAACGGATAATGTTGAAAAGAAACCAGTCAGAGATTTTCCTGAAGAAGTATCGTCTGCTGTCAAAGAAAGTATTAACGACAGTGTTGGTGTTGTTTTGGAGGAAAACAAAAAGGAGAAGATTATTCCAGAACTAATCGGAGTACTGGATTTTCTAGAACAAGACGAACGTGAAAGAGTTCTTGCAGTAGCATATTCATTGAGAATAAATGAAAACGCAAGATTACATAAAGCACTTGTACAGTATAAGAAGAGAATTGCTGATCATGATGCACGGCTAAAGAAAGTGCAAAGGCAGGCATATTACACTCCTCATTACAATAAGCCGGATAATGAGTGGGAGTTTTTCAAAGATGTATCTGAAAAGGGTACAGCAAGGTTTATGGCAATTCTTGATGCAGTATTCAAGGCTGTAGAAAAGCTGGGTGAAACTGTAAATGATGATTTATCAATAAAAATCAAAAATGATGTAGTCAGGATCAGAGTTGCGGAAGCTGAAGATACAATAAAACATGAGCTTACAAAAAAGGAAGCCCAGGAACTAATACAGTACGAGGATAATATTAAACAAAACAAACACCCTTCAAAACCTCGTATTCGACAGTACGATTATGTATATAATGGCAGAATTCGTATTATATTTGGGGAGAAGAATTACATCCGTGATTCTGAAAAGGAAAAACTTGAAGATCGCTTGGGTGATATTCTTATTAAGCTTTATGAAAGATCCGAAGAGAATCGAATTGCCAGAGAACGCCGTGAAGAAGAACAACGAAAGCGAGAGGAAGAAGCAAGAAAGCAAGAAGAATTACGCAAAAGAAAAGAATTAGAAATCGCACATACCATAGAGTTGGTAAATAAGGCAGACGATTATCGGATTGCTTCAGATATAAGGGCTTATATAGATGCTGTGGCAGAGAGCGGCAGCGAAGAAGCAATGTCAGAATGGATAGAATGGGCTCGGAGGAAAGCTGACTGGTATGATCCAACAATCGCCCGGAACGATGAATATCTTGGAAGAAGAGAACATGGCAAGAGCAAAGATGAAAAGGACTTGGAGACAGTATCAGCAAGGAGAATTTGGAACTGGTAAGCAAGTTTTTAAAGACTTACATAAAAGTTGAAAGAACACGCTGTGCGTGTTAATATATATCTCATGAATACACAGGAAGAATTGATAAAACTGAAAGAAACAGCTGGATTAAATTGGAAAAGATTATCAGAGTATTTCGGGATCCCTTATCGTACTGTTCAGGATTGGTATATGGGGAAGCGCAATATGCCGGAGTACCTGCTTCGGCTTATGATTTATAAGTTTGAAATGGAGAAAAACAGTGAGGATCATTTAACGAGCACGAAGAACCAGCAATGATGACTGACAATACCTGACTAATAGACAAATCATGTTCGGAGAGGAGTTTTTAATGTCATACGATACACTGGAAAGGCAGATCCGGATGCTTCCGGAAGACTGCCTGGAAGACGTCTCTCAATATATTGAGTTCGTAATTTACCGGATGCAGCTGCGAAAAGAGAAGAATCAGACCTGTGATATGAGCAGCTATTTTGGGATCCTGAAAGAAATGCCGGATGGATTAGAGATGCAAAGAGGGCTGCGTGATGAGTGGGATTAAGTATCTTGCAGATACAAATGCGGTTATCTATCTCTTGGCCGGGAACCCTTGTATGAAACCATTTCTCCGCGAAAGGCTGGCTGTATCTGTCATTAGTTTTATGGAACTGCTTTCATATCCTGCAATTACTGCAGAAGAAGAAAAGGTGATTCGGCAGTTTCTGGCTTTTTGCGAAATACTCTCGATTGACGAACAGGTTCGGGAGAGAACGATCTTGCTGCGAAAAAGGCACAGGGTAAAACTGCCGGATTCCATTATAGCTGCGACAGCCATGACTAATGGGTTATCACTGCTTACAGCTGATGCGGGCTTTTTTAGAATTGATGGCTTGCATGTAGAAAAGCTGGAACCGTGACATAGCATATTGCGTGCATGATAACACTCCGCTGATAACACTTTGATAATATTAATTCAGATACCCTGTAGAAGCAGGATAATTGAGTGTAAATGGAATCGAACCGTATCATATTCTCTATACAAAATGAGTTAGTACCACTATTGCTTTATCGAGTACGAATAATTTGTTTTGCTTAATAACAGGAGCCGCCCAGATTTTGTCCGGGCGGCTCATCTGTTTTTTTACGAAATTCTCGGATAACGAACGGTTCTGAGCTTAAAACCTAAGCCCGGAGCCGTTTTTTAGTGCCCTGCCAATGGTACAGAAGTATGAAGTGAAAGCTGCGATTTCAGGTATCGATATAACGCCATCGAAGATCCGCCTTGCCAAGGTTCCTGCCGTTCAGTATAGTAATCATATAGAGTATTTTCGCATACCCTTTCGGTCATCCGGAGCTTCAGGAAAGGAGAAGCGGCACAGGAAGCAAGGATAAAAAGCGGCAAGCTGAACCGGAAGGGGCGGACGCAGTTGTTTTGACAAGGGGAATTACGGTTCATGCTGGGATCCGGAATTAAAGTATAATAATGACAGGCCCTTTTCCCGCAGGTGATCGCGCGGAACAGCGGGGTGTGAGGAGGAAGATATGGCACAGACATTGAAAGAAGGCGGCAGCGAACTGCGGCTGAAGGCGCTGGAAGCGGTAAAAGAAAGGATATACAGATTATACGCTGATGAAAGTGAGATCCTGCATCCGGAATGGAAGGGCAGGACCCTGGATGTTTTGACTGCGGTATTGCTCCGCTTTGGCGAGCATCTCGACCGCTGCCTGGGAGAGTATTTCTTCCGTCCCGTGCCGGGAGATCCGGACGGAGCACAGTATTTTACGGCGCTGATCTCACTCCGGAATGATATACCCGTGAAGAATGTACCGCAGCTGGCATATGCCCTCGGCATCATGAACTTTTATGTCGAAACGGGCTGCTTTGCCCTGAATAAGCCGGCTGATCTGCTGGTCTATAAAAGCACCCGCACCTTCCCGGGAGATACGCCGGCAGAAACCCTTATCAGGGATTGCTGCCTCCTGATGGAGGAAGCCTATGAGACTGCTTCGAAATACTGTACGCCGGTATTCGCGCTGGCGGAGGGGTCCATGTCATTGATGGAGTTTATGGATATGGTGAAGACGGAGTAATTGCCGGGAGAAAAAACACCGCCGGAAAACCGTGAGCCGATATTGGGTCAGGCCACAGAAAGGTATACGGAGAAACGTTATGCCGGATACATTAAAAGATAAAAGAGATTATCTTGAGCGGGCGGCAAAAGCTTATGCCGAGTTTAAGGCGCGCACGGAAACGAATCCGATGCTGACCAGAGAAGAAAAGATCGAAAGGATCGAATCTTTGCTGGATTCCCATGTCAGTGTATTCGATGACTATTTCACGGAATGGGACGCGTACCGGCAGCAACGGAGAGCCGCGCGGAAAAAAGTCGAGAGCGGGGACGGCCTGTCTGCAGACGCCAGGGATATGGCGTACGACATTGCGGCAGTGTTTACGAGGTCCGGGACCCGGGCTTTTTATAATGTGAATACTGACGGGCGCAGCGCTGTCTCGCAGGGACGATATCTGGATCTTATAGGAAATCGGCTGCTTTCCAATGAGAAGCAGAAAGAGCAGGGCGACTCTGATGTCAGTTTTGCGGAAACAGCGCAGCAGAATTTTCAGAAGTCGCAGCAGGCGACCTCCATGCGGCCGGGCGCCGGGCTGAGGGAAGAACAGGCGCAGAGGCGGGAACAGGATGCCCAAAGGCAGCTGGACAGCATACAGGATGCCCGTCAGGCAGCGCGGGACTTACGGGAAGAGACGGAGGCAGCCGTAAGGCGCGCTGAAGGGCTGGAGGCGCTGATCGACCAGGATCCGATGGGACGCGACGAGTCGGGCGATGAGGCGGTCAGGAGCTCATGGGATGAGGTCAGGGCGAAAGCGGAAGAATACCGCCTGGCGCAGGAGAAACTGGCGGAGGCCCTGGCAACAGAAGGAGAGGCGCAGAATAAGCTGGCGGACGCGCAGGCAAACCTGGCCGGAGCCCGGGCCGCCCGCGTCCGCGCGCAGGCGGCAACAACAATACAGTCCAGGGCAGGCCAGAGAAAAGAATGGTCAAAAGCGGAGCAGGCAAAGATCGATTCCGCAGAGGGACAGCTTGCTGAGGCGCAGAGGGAGCTGGCGGACGCGCAGGATCGGCTTTATGAAGCGGAAATGGCCAAAACGGAAGCGGAGAAGCGCGTCCGGAAGGCCCAGGCTGCTGCAGAAAAGGCCAAACAACATGCCCAGGGCGTGGAAACACTCATTGATCAGGACCCGATGGGACGCGATGAGTCGGGGCAGGCGGCGATCGACGCTGCCTGGGACGAGGAAAAAGAAGCCCGCAGAAAGGCAGAGCAGACCGAGGAGGCGCCTGCGAATCAGATCGCTTTCAGGGCACACGCTGTTTCCAAAGCACAGAGAGACCGGGCATTCCAGGCCAGCCAGCAGGCAAAAGCGGCCCGGGACCATATCCGGGATCAGGCCAGAGCGGCGCAGAAGCCGGTCGTGTTATTTGAACGCCAGAGACGGGAACGGACCCAGGGCTTAAGCGCGGGGCAGATCAAGGGGATCCGGGATATCAGTGCATTCCTTTACAGGAATACGCTTCATGGAAGTGATAAGGACGACCGTAAGTTCATCGGCGCATTCGTGGACGGGATCAATGCCCGACCGCCCAGAGTAAAGCTGCTGGCATTTTATCTGATAGAAAATGACGAACTCCACGCAAAACCGGATATGGCCAGGCTGGCCTATATACAGGCGACCTATACTCCTCAGCTGGATAAGTTCAAGCCGCATATTTTCAATGGCTGGTTTGGGGGCTTTTTCCATCGCGAGAGCGGAGAAGGCCTGGACTGGGACAAGCTCTCCGATGCCATACATAATGCGGAAGACATCCTGACCGAAGCCGTGAGCCAGCAGCCTTTGCCGGCAAACGCAGCGGCTCTGGCAGGCGCCCCAGGAGCCGGAGGACAGCCAGTGGATCCTCAGATGGCTGCTCTGCTTCGGAACATGGCTGCCGCGGGGGCAGAGCTTCTGAATAATCCGAATCCTTCCCCGGATGCCGTAAAGGCCCTTATGGATACCGTAAACGAGCTGGAGGCATATATTTCCAGCCAGGAAGAGAGCGGCTGGGCGGACGCAAAAGACTTTTTCAAAGAAGCACAGCAGTGGATCGGGTATTATAAAAAACCCCTGTCGATCATCGGATCCTTTTTTGGCGGGGCGTCAAAAACTGTTCAGGAAACCCATCTGAAAGAACTGTTAAAAGACAACCCCAAGTACGAGGGTGACGGCAGCAATTTCAACAGCACCATGCTGAAAGCTCTGGGCGTCCCGTTTTCCTGGAGCGCGGTCCCCTTTTCCCTGGTCAATACTCTGTTCAGTTTTATCACAGTAGCAGGCGCCCTGGAGCAGACTTTTGCTCATGGGATCGGGGCTTATGCAAGAGGAAAAGCGATCCTCGGCCTTGTAAAGGAAGCAAGCTCAACAGGGTTCAGCGTTTATGGGGAGGTCCGCTCCATCGCGGGGATCGTCGATACGACGCGCACACTGTTTATGGGACGCAGTACCGGCGTTGCCTGGATCACTGATCCCGTGGCGACAGGGGCCGCGGGTATCGGCGCGATGGCCGTGGGCCTTATGACTGCGATCCAGGGAGTCATGGATGTCGCGGAGGGAGACAGGGCTCGCCAGGCAATTGAGAAATATCAGTCCGAAATGAGGCGCAACCCGCCGGATACGTCCAATCTCTCCCAGGCGCAGATAGAGGAGCTGAAAGCCCAGAGGGATATGCTTCTCAATGTAGCCACGGCGTTAAGACAGAATGAGATACGCAAGGAAACAGGGGGGGTGTTCAAGACCGCATCGGGTGTGCTGCAGATCGTTTCCGGCGGCCTCATGATGGGGTCCGGAGGGACCCTGGCCCTTGTTTCGGCGGGAGTTTCTCTTGTTGCCTTCTGTGTGAGCATTGGGGGCGCTGTCACGGACTTTATCATGAAGCGCAAAGCGAAAAAGGATGTCATTGATAAGTACATCGGAATGGATGGACCGGACGGGTTATATGCACAGTTCAAAAAATCCAAAGATGAAGCGGCGAATCCGAAAAGTTTTATCAAAAAATACGGTAAGGAAGACCAGGTCAAAAACATGCTCAGGAGGACTGCGGAAGCGCAGCTGGGATTTCCAAGCGATGACAAGATGCATGCCTATATCATGCAGCGCTACGCCCAGGCACTTTACAAGGGTGCTTTTCTGGATGAAAACGGGAATGTCCTGACAGCTGACCGGGAAAGCCAACCCGGGGAGAGGGAAAAGAGAAAAATATTCACAAGCTTGTTGAAAGCTGCAGGGTTTGAGGTCAAATACCCGGATCCCGACGCAGACCCACCCGTAGAGCAATCCCCTGATGCAAATGCGATCTATAAGAAATTGATGTCATAAGTTTACAGATAAACATAATGAAATTCAGTGATGGAAGAGGCGAAAGATTTCTGAAGGAGTATACTTTTAAATGTGTTCCCGGGACTGCGGGTTTGCTATAATAAACAGAGAAATAATGAAGTTGATTAGAAACTGCTGTCAGTTGTTTCTGCTTTGATTTCTGCCAGAGAGGGAAGAAAAATGAGAAAAAAGAAGATGACTGCTGCTTTTATCACGGCGGGAATGGTACTTGCTCTGACTGCTCCCGCGTTCGCGGACCCGGAGATCACTGTGACCACGGAGCTGGATCACGCGGTCATGACGGAACTGGATGTGAACTGCGCGCCCAGCGGCAT
>ONXW01000008.1 GCA_900321915.1 uncultured Eubacteriales bacterium | reverse complement strand
GGAGCTGGAACGGCAGAGAGCGGAAACATTTCCCGTTTCCCCGCTGTTTTCCATCGTGATTCCGGCCTATAAGACGCCGGAACGGTATCTGCGGGAGATGCTGGATTCCATCGCGGCCCAGACCTACGGCAATTTTGAGGTCTGCGTGGCGGACGGAAGCCCGGCCGGGGAGAGCGTGGAGAGAGTCCTTTCGGAATACAGCAGGAAGGATGCCCGTTTCCGCTATGAGGTCCTGGGAGAGAACCGGGGCATTGCGGGCAATACCAACGCGGCCATGGCCATGGCCCGGGGAGACTATATTGTCCTGGCGGACCATGACGATACCATCACGCCGGACGCACTCTACGAATGCGCGAAGCTCCTGAACGAGCATCCCGGCTGTGAGATGTTTTACTCTGACGAAGACAAGCTGGACATGGACGGCGGGGCGCTGTTCGACCCGCATTTCAAGCCGGATTTCAATCCGGACCTCCTGTGCAGCGTGAATTATATCTGCCACCTGCTCTGCGTATCAAAGGATCTCGCGGAGCGCACCGGCGGCTTCCGGCAGGAATTTGACGGGGCCCAGGATTACGATTTTATTTTCCGCTGCTCCGAGGCGGCGGAGGAAGTCAGGCATATCCCGAGAGTGCTGTACCACTGGCGGTGCCACAAGAATTCCACCGCCAGCAACCCGGAGAGCAAGATGTACGCCTTCGAGGCGGGGGCGCGGGCCATCTGCGCCCACTACGACCGGATGGGGATTGCCTATGAGAAGGTGGAGAAGGGCGTCGACTTCGGCATTTACCACACCACGTGGAAGATTACGGGGAATCCGCTGATTTCCATTATCATCCCCAACAAGGACCACACGGCGGACCTGGACCTCTGCCTCCGGGATATCGAGGAGAAGGCCACTTACCGCAATGTGGAGTTCGTGATTGTGGAGAACAATTCCACGGAGAAGGAGACCTGGGAGTACTACGACAGGATTCAGAAGGAATTTGACAATGTCCGGGTCGTCCGCTGGGAGAGGGAATTCAATTACTCCGCCATCAATAATTTCGGCGTGCAGTACGCAAAGGGGCCTTATCTCCTGTTCCTCAACAATGACACACAGCTCATTGCGGAGGATTTCCTGGAGGAAATGCTGGGATTCTGCCAGCGGGATGAGGTCGGCGCGGTCGGCGCAAGGCTGCTCTATGAGGACAATACCATCCAGCATGCCGGCGTAGTCGTAGGCTTCGGAGGCATCGCCGGGCACACCTTTATCGGGCTGCACAGCGCGGAAAACAGCTATTTCCACCGGGCGATGAGCGCGCAGGATTACAGCGCGGTCACGGCAGCCTGCATGATGACGAAAAAATCCCTGTTTGAGAAGGTCGGGGGATTTACGGAGAAGCTGGCCATCGCTTTCAATGATATTGACTACTGCATGAAGGTGCGGGCGGAGGATAAGCTGGTGGTCTATGCGCCTTATGCCGTGCTGCACCACTACGAATCCAAGTCCAGGGGGCTGGAGGATACGCCGGAGAAGGTAGCCCGTTTCAACCGCGAGATCAGGATTTTTGCCGACCGGTGGCCGGAAATCCTGGAGAAGGGGGACCCGTATTACAATCCCAACCTGACGCTCAGGAAATCGGATTTTTCGCTCCGGGACCTGAAGAAGGAGAAGATAGGCGAGCCGTATCGGCTTGAGGTATAGCGATGCAGGAATTATCAACAACCGTGGTGATACCCAACTATAACGGGCTGGAGTACCTGAAGGCCTGCCTCCGCTCCCTGGAGCGGCAGACCAGGCAGGATTTCCTGACGCTCATTATCGACAACGGTTCCACGGACGGCAGCGCGGAGTGGCTGGCCGGATATGAGAAGGGGAGGGACCGGATACGGACCATCCTGCTTCCCGAAAATACCGGTTTTTCCGGGGCGGTCAACCTGGGAATCCGGGAATCCCGCACGCCTTATGTGATACTGCTGAACAACGATGTTACGGCGGAACCGCAGTATGTGGAAGAGCTGGTGAAAATGATTTCCCGCTCCGAACGGATTTTTTCCGTCAGCGCGAAGATGATCCAGATGTACCATCCGGATCTCATGGATGACGCGGGTGACATGTATTCCGTGCTGGGCTGGGCGTTCCAGCGCGGCGTCGGGAGGAAGGTCCACCTGTACCGCAGGCCTGCGGAGGTATTCTCTGCCTGTGCGGGCGCGGGAATCTACCGCCGGAAAGTGTTTGACGAGATAGGCTTCTTCGATGAGATGCATTTTGCCTATCTTGAAGATATTGATGTGGGATACCGGGCGAAAATCCACGGATACCACAACATGTATGCCCCCAGGGCGAGAGTCCTCCATGTGGGCAGCGGGACCAGCGGCTCAAAGTACAATGCATTCAAGGTGAGGCTGGCCGCCCGCAACAATATTTACCTGAACTGGAAAAACATGCCGTGGCCACAGCTTCTGCTGAACCTGCCCGCCATCCTGGCAGGAACCGCGGTGAAATACGGGTTCTTCCGGAAGCTCGGATACGGGCGGGAGTACCTGGAGGGCGTCCGGGAAGGCGTAAGGACAGCCCCGAAGTGCCGGAAGGTCCCGTGGGATATGAAGCATCTGGCGAATTATCTGAGCATCCAGGCGGAACTTGTTTACGGCACCTTCGTTTACATCAGGGAGTTTCTGGCAAGACATCTGACAGATCGCAGGTAACTGCAGGTAAGGAAAGGTTATCGGATGAGATACGAGGAAGACGACGAGCTGGAGCGCATGCGCGCACGGGGAGAACACAGAAAAAGGGCATGGAAGGATGAGGATACCTCCGATTCCGGCTATGCCGGCGGGAGAAGGGAGCTTTCTTCCCACAGCCGCCATAGCGCGGATCACCGGAGCCGGCGAAAGGCAAAGAAGAGGAGAATCTGGCTTATCGTGCTGGAAGTCCTCCTGGTGCTTGCCCTGCTGGCAGGGGCAGGTGTATGGTTCCTGTACCAGAAAACCTTCGGAACGATGCAGAAGATTGAGTTCCACGAGGAAGAGGTGCAGAACCTGGACCTGACGGAAGAGCAGATCGAAGAGATGAAAGGCTACTTTACGGTAGTCTGTTTCGGCGTGGATTCCCGCGCGGAAGGCAAGGCCGGCGAGCTGAATGTCGGGAAGGGGACGAACGCGGACGTCAACATGATCGTCCGTGCGAACCTGGAGACCGGGGAAGTGAAGCTGGTCTCCGTTTTCCGGGATACATACCTGAATATCTCCGATAAGAACTCCTACAACAAGATCAATGCCGCATATGCCTTCGGCGGACCGGAGCAGGCGGTGAAGGCCCTGAACAAGAACCTGGGACTCAATATCACACAGTACGCGACCTTCAACTGGAAAGCGGTGGCGGAGGCCATCAATATCCTGGGCGGCGTGGACGTGGATCTGAGCGAGGCGGAGTTCTCCTGGATCAATGCTTACATTTCGGAGACTGTGAAAGAGACCGGCCTTCCCAGCTTACAGCTGGAGCACGGCGGACATGTCCACCTGGACGGCGTCCAGGCGGTGGCGTACGCGCGTATCCGGTACAGCGACACCGATTACGCCCGCACCGAGAGACAGAGGATCGTTGTGGAGAAGGCGCTGGAAAAGGCAAAACAGGCGGATTTCAAGACGCTTTACGGCTGTATGCACGCGATCATGCCGCAGCTGGCGACGAATCTTACGCCTGAAGATCTCTATCCGCTGGCCAAGGTCATCACGAAGTTCAATATCTCCGACACCATGGGATTCCCGATGGCGCGCGGAGAAAAAGATATGGGCAAGATCGGCGACTGCGTCATTCCGCAGACGCTTGCGTACAACGTAGTGGAGCTGCACAGGTTCCTTTTCAATGAGACGGATTACGAGGTTCCCTCCAGGGTACAGGAGATCAGCGATCATATCGCCAATACCAGCGGCTATACGAGAAACGGAAAGCTGATCGGGCATGTCCCGACAGACCAGGGTATCGGCGTCGCCACATTCCGGCGTCTGGTAGGCCAGTCCCGGGCAAGGCGCGAGGCCCTGCAGCCGGTAAGTACGGAGGAAAAGACAGACTCTGTCTATGAGACGGATGAAGACGGCAATATCGTCTATGAATATGACGAGGACGGCAATATCATCTACGAGACCGACGAGGACGGCGAGATCATTTACCCGACGGATGAGGACGGCAAGCGTATCTATCCGACGGATGAGAACGGGAATGAGATTATTCCCGAAACAGACAGGAAGAAGAGACCGGTAGAAACCGATGAGAATGGTGACCCGATCCTGGAGACGGATGAGGACGGCAACGTCATCGATCCGCCCGAGGACGAGGATGACGAGGACGGCCCGAACAGGACGACACGGCCGGAGGACGAGAAGTACGGGCCGGGCGGAAAGCCGACGACCATCCAGGACGACAGCGTCTACGGACCGGGCGGAAAACCGGCGGAGACCAGGATAGTCAAGCCGGGATCCGAGACAGAGACCAGGAAGAGCAATGACGACGAGGACGAGGAGGCACAGGGCCCCGGCGCCTCGACGAAGGCTTCGGAGACCAGGACTGCCAGACCGGGTTCCTCGGAAGAAGAGACAAAGAGCAGAAAACCCGGGACCTCTGAGGAAGAGGATGACGGGGAAGAGCCGCGGGATTCTGAACAGACCGGACCGACAGCAGCGCGGACCACGGAAGATGACAGCAGCGCGGGACCGGGCGGAAGTTCCTCCGGGAATTCGGACGCTTCAGCCCAGTCGGGCGTGGTGGTTGTCCCGGGGGGCGGCGCCGATGACGGAGATGCCTCCGGGCCCGGTGCGGATTAAGCAGAAGAACAGCAGGTGATTTTGGTATGATAAAAGATAATCAGGAGAGGCTCAACCGCATCCAGGTTCTTCTGGATGCAGTGATTATCGTGCTGTCGTATGCGCTGGCATGGTATATCATGATTGGGAACTCCGGATCTTACATTACCCAGCAGAACAGGGAAGTGATGGCCGCAGTCTATCTGATTGCGGCTGTCCTTGTTGTTCCGGTTTACCTGCTGCTGTATGGATTTTTCCATCTCTATGTCCCGAAACGGGTTCAGCTGGCGAGAACAGAGCTGGCCAATGTTTTCAAGGCCAATACCATCGGCGTGCTCGGCATGGCGCTGGTGCTGTTCCTGGGCGGCAAGAACCCGTATTTTTATCATTTTTCCAGGCCGATGGTGCTGCTGTTCTACGCCTTCAATACGTTCGGATGCATGGCGGAGAGGGCGGCTATCCGCCTCAGCCTGCGATCCATGCGCTCGAAGGGGTATAACCAGAAGCATATGCTGCTTGTGGGTTACAGCCGGGCGGCGGAAAGCTTCATTGACCGGGTGAGGGCGAACCCGGAGTGGGGCTATAAGGTGCGGGGCATCCTGGATGACCACGCGGAGTGGGGGAGAGAGTACCGGGGGGTCCGGGTCATCGGAAAGATCGCAGACCTGAACCGCATCCTGGAGCTCAATACCCTGGACGAGATAGCGATCACCCTGGGTATCGGCGAGTACGCCCACCTGGAGGAGATTGTGGCGGCCTGTGAGAAATCAGGCGTCCACACGAAGTTTGTCCCGGATTATTTCAGCTTTATCCCGACCCAGCCCTACATGGAGGACCTGGAAGGGCTCCCGGTCATCAACATCCGGCATGTGCCGCTGACAAACCTGCTGAACCGTTCGGTGAAGCGGGCCATGGATATCTTCGGCGCCCTGTTCGCCATCGTCCTCTTTTCCCCTGTCATGCTGGGGGCGGCGATTGCGGTGAAGATTACTTCCCCGGGGCCGGTGATTTTCTGCCAGGAGCGGGTGGGGCTGCACAATAAGCCTTTCCGGATGTACAAGTTCCGCTCCATGACGGTACAGCCCGCGGAGAAGGAAAAACGGCAGTGGACAACCCCGGGCGACGCGAGAGTGACGAAGGTCGGCGCGTTTATCCGGAAAACCAGCATTGATGAGATGCCGCAGTTTTTCAATGTCCTGAAGGGGGATATGAGCCTTGTGGGACCCAGACCGGAGCGGCCGTTTTTTGTGGAGAAGTTCCGGGAAGAAATTCCCCGCTATATGATTAAACACCAGGTGCGTCCGGGAATGACCGGCTGGGCCCAGGTCAACGGGTACCGCGGCGATACTTCCATCCGGAAACGGATTGAGCACGACCTGTATTACATCGAGAACTGGACGCTGGGATTTGACATAAAAATCCTGTTTATGACATTTACCAGGGGATTTATCAACAAAAACGCCTATTAACGGGACGCACAGGGATTACGTATGAAAGAGATTAAGATAGACGGGATCGGGCCGGAGAACCAGGAAGAGGAGCTGGACCTGATCACGGACCGGTTTGAGGGGGAGGAATCCCGTCCGGGCAGAAGCAGGTCACGGCGTAAAGCCGAGCCTTCCGCGAAAGAGATCGCGAAGGAAAACCCGGTGCAGGAGCCGGAAGTGGAGCTGCCCCAGTGGGTGGAAAAACCGAAGAGGGAAGTTGCCTGGCGTTCGGATCCCTCCGACAGGAAGGCGGACCGCTCCGGAACAGCCGGACGCGCGGCTATCCGCAGACGGAGAAGAAAAAAGAAGAACAGATTCCTTGTGCCGGTGCTTCTGGTACTGTTTTTCGTGCTGGGGGGAATCGGCATTTACGCGCGGGGAACCCTCGGCCTGATCCAGCGGCTTCCATGGAACCGGAAAGAGATCCACAACGAGAACCTCTCGAAAGAGGCGGAAGAGCTCATGAAGGGGTACTGGACCGTGGCGGTGTTCGGCGTGGACAGCAGGGACAATACCCTGGGCAAGGGAAATAATGCCGACGTCAATATTCTGGTAAATATCAACCATGACACCGGAGAAATCAACCTGGTATCGGTCTATCGCGATACCTACATGAATATAAAGGACGACGACTACAACAAGATCAATGCCGCCTATATGATGGGAGGCCCGAATGACGCGGTGCAGGCCCTGAACCGGAACCTGGACCTGCAGATTGAAGACTACGCCACCTTCAACTGGAAGGCGGTGGCGGACGGCATCAATATCCTGGGCGGCATCGATGTGGAGCTCACACAGGAAGAATTCTATTATATCAATGCGTTTATCGCGGAGACCGTGGAGGCGACCGGCGTTCCATCGACACAGCTGAAAGCGGGCGGCATGCAGCATCTGGACGGGGTGCAGGCAGTCGCGTACGGGCGCCTCAGGCTCATGGATTCGGATTACATGCGTACGGAACGGCAGCGGAAGGTCATCCAGCTTTCCTTTGAAAAAATGAAGCAGGCCGACCTGAATACCCTGCGCTCCGTCATCGGCGTTGTCCTCCCGCAGCTGGCGACCAGTATTGACGTCCAGGACATGCTGTACATGGCTTCCCATGTATCCCGCTACCATATCGGGAATACCGTGGGATTCCCTGAAACCCGCGGCGAGCGGCGGATGGGGAAGCGCGGCTCCTGCGTTGTGCCCAGGACGCTGGAGAGCAATGTGATAAGCCTCCACGCGCATCTGTTCCGGGATTATAATTACAGCCCGTCCGACGCGGTGAAGGAGATCAGCGACCACCTGGTGGAAGTGTCCGGGATGGGAGAGATAGAAGAGACGGAGACGGCGGGGCAGAGCTGAGCGGGCCCTGAATACCGTTATTTGAGGCGCGAAATATGGCAAAAAGCAGATTATCCGCGGCATGCCTGACAGCACTGTTCATTGCAGTGTGCGGAATCTGGCCTGCGGCGGGCATGCTCCCGGGCACCGGGAGGGCGCAGGGCACGGAGGAGAACCGGACCCTTGCGGCATTTCCCTCTGTTTCAAAGGCCGGGGACCTGGAACGTTTTCCCGGCAGCTTTGAAGCCTGGCTGAATGACCACATGCCCTTCCGGACAGAACTGATTCGCGGGCAGAGTTCCATGGAGATTGGGCTTTTCGGGGAGATTCCCTCCGACAAGGTTATTTTCGGGAAGGAGAAGCCCTGGCTTTTTAACCGTTCCGACGACGGGGAACCTTTACAGACTTACAAGCGGATGAATCTTTTTACGGACTCCGAGCTTGACCGTATCACCGCAAATCTCGCGGAGATGTCCGCGGATTTCTCCGACGCGGGAATCCGCCTGGTGCTGATGATTTCTCCCGACAAGGAACAGATTTACGGCGAAGATTACATGCCGGATTCGGTCCTGAGGATAGACGGCCCCGGCAGGACGGAGCAGCTGATAGCGGCGCTTTCCCGGGATTTGCCGGAGCTCTGCGTGGTTTACCCGGCAGAGCGGCTCAGGGAGGAAAAGGCTTCCCGCCAGGTTTACTATGAATCAGACACCCACTGGAACCGCATCGGTGCCGGCATCGCCTGCGAAGAGCTTCTTGAGGCCCTGGAAGGCGAAAGCTTCCCGGACAGGTATCACTTCCGCGAGGGAACCCCGAAATACGGGGATCTCCAGAAGCTGGTACAGCTGGGAAGGGAGTATGACAGCACGGAATATGAGGTGGTCGAGGCGCCCTCGGCGCGCGTGGACACCGCGCAGGAGGATGCGCAGGGGGAGGTTGTCCGGGAGCGGAGCACCTGTCCGTCGGGACTTCCCTTCAGCATTTACCTCAGCGGTGATTCCTTCCGCTGGAATCTGGCCAGGTTCCTGCAGGACGGCGTGAGGGATGTGACGGTGGGCTCCCGCTATTACCTCGACCTGGAGGATGTGGTCCTGCAGGAGCCGGATGTATTTGTCTATATGATCGCGGAGCGCTATCTCCACGAGCTTGACAGGATACCCGGGTACAATACACAGGCGATGACAATCGAATAGGCAGGAATACTGCAGTAAAGGCATTCCGGCACCTCCGGGGAATTCTTGTTCCCGGAGGTGCTTTTTCTGTGCCGGACGAAGGACACAAAAGGTATATATATTTTTCACAGATCTATCACAAATGACTGATACTATAATGCCGTAAGAGAAAAATATCCGTCATAACTGCCGGGTAAATCTATATATACAGGAGGGCTGGATTATGATGTTTGAAGATGAAGTTCTGGAAGATCTGGATAATGCGGAAGAAAGAGAAGAGGCTGCAGGAACCGCCGCGCAGAAAGCGGAAGAGGCGGTGACAGAGGCAGCGGAGACTGTTGAGCGCACAGCGGAGGCAGCAGCCGGCGCGACAG